>JAAZLV010000176.1 GCA_012799155.1 Bacteroidales bacterium
ATCGATGCAGGGCCCAATATCGTGTCACATAACATGGAGACGGTGCGGCGGTTGACACCCAAGGTGCGAAGCCGTGCCAAGTATGAGGTGAGCCTCAAAACCCTCGGAATCATAGCTGCCAGCGGCAAGGTGAGAGCCAAGTCGGGTGTGATGGTTGGCCTGGGTGAAACAGAACAGGAAATTTACGAGACTATGGATGACCTGCTGGCTGTAGGGTGCAGCGTACTCACCGTGGGGCAGTATTTGCAACCCACCCGCAAGCATTTGATGGTGAAGGAGTATGTCACGCCAGAGCAGTTCGTACGTTACAAGGAGGTGGCACTCGAGAAAGGATTCCGTTTCGTGGAGAGCGGTCCGCTGGTACGCTCCTCCTATCATGCAGAAAAACATGTGTGAGGGTGATGAGCCGAAAAGTGACTTTTGAAGATCTAGGGCGCATTCGTTACAAGGAGGCGTGGGATTACCAGGCGATGTTGTTTGCAGAGGTGATCCGCGACAAACAGGAGCAGAAGAGTGAGAGAAAACAGTATCTGCTCTTTTGTGAGCATGAACATGTTTACACCTTGGGCAAGAGCGGCGACCGGCAGAATCTGTTGATCACGCGACAAATATGTGAACAAAGGAAGATTGACCTGCATGAGATTGACCGGGGGGGTGACATTACCTATCATGGTCCCGGTCAGTTGGTGGCGTACCCGATCATCGATCTGGAAGCATTCTGCATTGGCATCAAGCGTTACATCTCCCTGCTGGAGGATGTGGTGATCGAAACACTGAAGCCCTATGGGATAGAGGGTGTGAAAGATGAGAAAGCAATGGGTGTCTGGATAGATCCGGATGACCCTCAGCGGGCACGTAAGATCTGTGCCATCGGGGTTCGTGCAAGCCGCTTTGTCACCATGCATGGACTGGCACTCAACATCAACAGTGACCTCTCCTACTTCAACTTTATCAATCCCTGCGGATTCACCGACAGAGGGGTCACCTCCATGCAAAAGGAGCTGGGGAGGGAGGTCGATTTCGGAGAGGTATCCACAAGGATGAAACATGCATTCCAAGAACTATTCGCAATGGAGTTTGCCCAGCCTTGAATGCAGCCTGCAATAGAGCAGAGAAACCCCTGGCACTTAAACATTTTTAACGACGATTCCACCGAAAACCGATTTAACATTTCTATTTTTGTATCCCATAACCAGAGAACCTATTTTTAACAATCAACAAAATGAGCCAAGTAGTCGATATCAAAGAACTAAACGATAGAATTGAACAGAAGAGTGCTTTTGTGCAGACACTTGTCACCGGTATGAACCGGGTGATCGTCGGGCAGAAGCATCTGGTGGAATCACTGTTGATCGGACTTCTCTCTGACGGGCATATCCTGCTCGAAGGGGTACCGGGACTTGCCAAAACGTTGGCCATAAAGACGCTTTCGCAACTGATCGACGCCGACTACAGCCGTATTCAGTTTACTCCCGACCTATTGCCGGCCGATGTGGTGGGCACCATGATTTACAGTCAGCGCAAGGAGGAGTTTCAGGTGAAACATGGTCCCATCTTCGCCAATTTTGTGTTGGCAGATGAGATCAACCGTGCTCCGGC
>JAAZLV010000177.1 GCA_012799155.1 Bacteroidales bacterium
CAGGCACTTACGCTCTCTCCGTGGGGGATGTCTCAATGATGTTGCAGCTGGAGATGCCGGAGCGGTGGGAGAAAGAGGGTGCTGCCCTGATTCTCATCACGGCGAAAAACCTCAGCGGCAGTGATGTGAAAGCAACGGGCAGCTATCAGATCTATGCGGTGGAAGAGAATGATTCCACCGGCAAACAGGTCGCCACGGGGGATTTTGAGACCGGTCCCCAGCCCGAACTGAAAAAACGACTTGCCCGTCTTCGCTCCGGCAAGTACCGGGTGAAGTTATTCTCAAAAGATGACAGAGGCAATCCGGTAGAGGCGGAGAAAGAGCTGCTCCTTTTCTCCTTTGCAGACAAATGGCCTCCCCTGAAGACGAACGACTGGTTCGTGGTGCGCAACAGTACCTTTGCACCCGGTAAGCCCGCCGAAATACTGATGGGAGCGACCGGCAAGGTTCATCTGCTCTACGAACTCTGGAAAGAGGAGACGTTGCTGGAAAGGCAGTGGCTCATATTGGATAACGAGAACAAACGTTTCAGCTTCCCTTACAAGGAGGAGTACGGTGAGGGTGTCACGCTGCTGCTGACCCATGTGAAGGAGCAACAGTTTACCACTCACCACACAGACCTGCTTCGCAAAGAGGAGAACAAGGAACTGAAGGTGAAGCTGGATATCTTCCGCGACAAGATCCGTCCCGGCGCCGATGAGGAGTGGCGGGTCACGGTGACTGATGAGAAGGGGAACCCTGCCGCCGCAGAGTTGCTGGCATCGATGTATGACTTCTCGCTCGACCAGATCTACCCATCACAGTCCTGGAACTTTCCTTCGGCATCCTTGCTGCGCTACCGATCGGCTGCACGCTTCTCACGCGACAACTCGTTTAACACGGTCTATGCCGGCGGCTACATCCCTGTTTCCAGGAAAGAGGTGCCCGGGTTCCGTTTCGACAGGTTCAACTGGCATGGCTTTTCATTTTATAACAATCAAATCTTAATCCGGGGAACAAAGTCGTTGGCTTTTGATGAGACGGTGGTGGTTGGATACGCCACTACCCAAAAAGAGATGTCGGTAGCAGAGAACGATATGGTAGCCGGCGCCGTGGAGGAGGTGATGACTGTTGGTGATGCTGCTGCAGCACCCCCGCCACCGACACCTGAGGTGGAATCACTCCCCCAGGTGCGGCGCAATTTCAGCGAGACCGCCTTCTTCTATCCGCAGCTGCGCACCAACGAGAAAGGGGAGACTCAGATCGCTTTCACCGTTCCGGAGAGCAACACCCGCTGGCGTTTCCGTCTGCTGGCACACGACAGGGAGCTGAGCAGCGGAAGCGCTGAAGCCTTCACTATTTCGCAGAAGGAGCTGATGGTGACACCCAACATGCCGCGCTTCCTGCGGGAGGGTGATCATGCCACCATCAGCAGCAAGATCTCCAACCTCTCCGACAGCCTGCTGAAAGGTGAGGTGACGATGCAGCTCTTCAATCCCCTTACCGAGGAGTTGATCTCTGAAATCAGGATCGACGATGCTGTGATGCCCTTCACCCTGGCTGCCGGCGCATCCACCGATGTTGCCTGGAGTTTTGCTCTCCCCACGGGGATTGATCTTCTTGGGGTGCGTATCGTAGCGGAGAGCGAATTCTTCAGCGATGGTGAGCAGCATGCACTGGCGGTGTTGCCCAACCGGATGCTGGTGACCGAGAGCATGCGCATGGACCTGAACGGCAGTGAAACGAAGCAGTTCACCATGGACCGACTGCTGGAAAGCAGCTCCCCCACGGCGGAGGAGTACCGGCTCACGCTTGAGTTTGCCTCCTCTCCTGCCTGGTACGCCGTGCAGGCCCTGCCGGTGATGAGCGACCCCGCGAGCGACAATGCGGTGGCCTGGTTTGCCGCCTACTACAGCACTTCACTGGGTGCCTACATCGGTAAAAGTTACCCCCGGGTGACCGCCATGGTGGATGCCTGGCAGAAAGAGGGGGGCAGCGGTGCGTCGTTGCAGTCGCAGCTCTCCAAAAACGAGGAACTGAAAAACCTCCTGCTGGAGGAGACTCCCTGGGTGCTCGAGGCACGCGATGAATCGGAACAGCGGCAGCGGCTCTCGCTGTTGTTCGACCTGAACCGCAGCCGTGACCAGCTCGCTCGCTCGCTGCGGCGACTGCAGGAGCTGCAAACCGAAGAGGGTGGCTGGAGCTGGTTCAAGGGGTTCCGTCCCTCTGTCGGGATCACCCATTACATCCTCTACGGGTTGAATCGCCTTCAGGAGCTGGGTGCTTTGCAGTCGGGCGATAAGACGCTTTCCATGCAGTCGCAGGCTGTCGCCTTTGCAGATGCGGAAGCATTGAGGCGCTTCGAAGCGATGAAACGTTACAACAAGGATTGGAAGAAATTAAAAATGATCTCACTCACCGATCTGGAGTATCTCTACGTGCGATCGGCATACAGTGACCGTCCTATGGAGAAGGAACTGAAAGAGATGAGCGACTTCTACCGCTCCGTGGTGCAGCAGCACTGGACCTCTTATGGACTCTACGAGCGATCGCTGATCGCGGTGCTGATGCATCGCAATCAACAGAAGGAGCTGTTGCAGGCGATCCTGCGCTCCTATCGTGAGCATGCCACTCTGTCGGACGAGATGGGGATGTACTGGGCCAACAACCGTGCTCAGGTTTTCATGTCACAGTCGGCCACCTCGGTGCACACCTTCATCATGGATGCCTTCCGGTTGGGGGGTGCCTCAGCCGATGAGATGGACAAGATGAAACGGTGGCTGCTCAAACAGAAACAGACACAGCTATGGGAGTCGACGCATGCCACCACCGATGCAGTCTACACGCTGTTAAGCAGTGGCAGCGACTGGTTTGCAGCCACGGGAGAGACCACCGTCACCGTCGGTGAGAAGGTGGTTGAACCCTCCGGCAAGGCAGCGGGAACCGGTTACTTCAAGGAGAGCTGGAGCCGCTCGGAGATCACTCCCGCAATGGGAAGTGTCACCGTGGAGCACAACAGCAGCGGTCCCGCCTGGGGTGCCCTCTACCGCCAATATTTCGAGGAGATGGACAAGGTGGTGAAAAGCGATGGCTCACTCGATATCGAAAAGAAGCTCTTCCTGGAACAGACCGATGAAAGCGGCAGGGTGTTGGTGCCGCTGACGGAAGAACGACCCTTGCAGGTGGGCGACAAGGTGGTGGTGCGGCTTACACTCCGCAACGACCGCGACCTTGAGTTCGTACAACTCAAGGATATGCGTGCCGCCAGCTTCGAGCCGGTCACACAGCTCTCCGGCATGGCCTGGCAAAACGGAGTGCCCTATTACCAGGTGACGAAGGATGCCTCCATCTCCTTCTTTTTCGATCAGTTGCCACGGGGTACCCGTCTGTTCGAGTATGCCCTCTACGTGACCCGTGCCGGCAGCTATTCCAACGGCATCGCCACCGTGCAATCGCTCTATGCGCCCGAGTTCACCTCACATACTGCCGGTATGCGAATTATTGTTAAAGAATAAACGAGGAATGGGCAAAATTGTTACATTTGCAGACGAGTGAATGATTGAAACAAATGAAAACGAATAACAGAAACAATATGAAACGAGCAACTATTTTGATTCTTAGTGTGATGCTCTGCAGCCTGATGGCCTTCTCGAAGGAGAAGCCGGGGATGGCGTTTGAGAAAACGGAACACAACTTCGGAACCATCAAGGAGGAGATGGGTGCGGTCACCACGCA
>JAAZLV010000178.1 GCA_012799155.1 Bacteroidales bacterium
CCACCTCTACCTTCAATGCCGAAGAACGTCAGAGCTTCCTGGCACGGGTGGATCTCACTGCCAGAACAGCCCGTCAGGTGGAGTTACCATACGACCCGGATCTCTACTTCTTCCAGTACCAAGGCTTCCTGGTGAATGGCGATGAAGTCTACGTGGCTGTCACCCCGGTGGGCAAGGATGGTCACATCTACATTCTCAACAGCCGCACCGGCACTGTGACCAAGGGAGCCCGACTAATCAACAAAGCGGGAAACCATTACATCGGAGTCTATTGAATCACCCGGTTGATCCCTCCCTTGGAACAGATCCCGGGAGGGGCACAACCCATTAAACATCATTCACTCATATGAAAAATTTACAACTTACCATTATCACTCTTTTTGCACTGTTACTGATCAATTCCTGCCAGGGCAACGGTAAACAATCAGAAAAGAGTACCACAGTTACAAAGAGTAGCGACAGCGTGAGCACGAACCAGTCGAACCGCCGCCGGGGTCCCGACTACCAGGCACTCAAGCAGGAGCTACAACTGACAGCAGCGCAGGAAAATCAGTATGACGCGCTGCTGGAGAAATACCGCGGGATCCAGGAGGCCAGCCGTACAACCTGGACAAGTGCCGACGGCAAAGTAGACAGGATGACGATGTTCGAAAAGATGGATGAACTGCGCAATCAGCAATCCGCTGAAATGGCAACCATCCTGAACGAAGCGCAAATGAAGCAGTACGAAGCCTTCACGGCACAGAACAGTCGTCGCCGCCCGGGTTATTCAGTAGAACTGATCAACCGTATCAAAAGTGAACTCCAGCTCGATGCATCGCAATCTCAGATGCTGGAGGCGGTGAACAGGGCATTTGAGAAGTCCTATCACGATGCGCACGATTTCTACCATGGAAATGGAGAATTGGCAGCAGAGTACTGGAAAAAGTATGACGAAGAGCGAAAAAAAGCATTGAAGCAAGTCTTCACGGAAACACAATTTGAACAGTACCTGGAAATCGTCAAGGATATAACCCCACAGGGCGGTCATTGATATGCGATTGCTTAAATCACTGTTCCGGAAAAAGGGACGAAGCGAGTCCCTTTTCCGGTACCTGGTATCTCTTTCCCACCTCTGGCTGGGACTGCTCTCCTCGGTAGTGCTCATCATCGTCTGCCTTTCGGGCAGTCTCTATGCCTTCCGCACGCCTTACCAGCAGTTCCAGAACCGTGAACTGCTCAACGCGAAGGTTCCAAAAGGAGGCAGATTGATGCAGTCTGAAGAGATCGCATCACTGTTTCACGACAGGGCACAGGTGATTGAGTCAATTGTTCTCCCTACCGACAAAAAGAAAAACCTCTTCATATCCTACAGCGACAGAGAAAGCAACCTGAGCAGAACCGGTTACTTCAACCCCTACACCGGCGAGGAGGTATCGGGACAATTCGACAGGAGTTCCGAGCCATTCTTCCAGATGCTGCTCAACCTCCACCGCAACCTGTTGCTCGGATCGACCGGAAAGCAGATAGTAGGAATCTCGGTGATCATCTTCGTGATCCTTCTTTTCTCAGGACTGATACTTTGGTGGCCCAAGTCACGACGATGGCGTACCATCAAAGCGTCCTTCCAGGTGCGGTGGAGAGCCAACAGTTTCCAACTGAACTACAGCCTGCATCGAGTATTGGGTGTCTACGCATTCCCATTGCTGCTCTTTATCGCCCTCACCGGACTCTACATTGCCTATCCCTGGATGAAGAACAGTGTAATCGTCACCCTGGGGGGTGAACCGATCCTGCAGAAGGAGTCACCCGTAGGTGAGGAGGTCTCCGACGCTTTTGCAGCGTTAATGCTGGAGATGCTTGAGAAAGAACAGGAAAAAATGGAAGAAGATCAATCAGCACATTTTTCACTCCCTGAAGTAGAGGCAATGGTTGAGGAGTATCTCGCATACGAAGGGACGACCACCATTATGATGCCCAGTGCAGAGAATCCCCGCTACCGGATCAGCAAGGTCAACACCCACAACCTGCTTGGAGCCAAAGTAACAGACATGGTCACCTTCGACCGGCAGGGAGAAATGCGTTCCCTGGAGCGTTTCAGCGATCTGGCCTTACACCGCCAGTTCATTGAGATCTCACTGCCCCTGCATACGGGAGAGATCATCGGACTGCCGGGTATCATCCTCTATGCGTTGGTCTCGCTGATCGGTTGCTCTCTGCCAGTGACCGGCTTCCTCATCTGGTGGAAGAAAGCTGTGCGATCCGGCCGATAGCCTCGGCAGTACGTTCCGCGCTGTTGAAGGCGGTAAGCCGGAAATATCCCTCGCCAGCGGCACCGAAGCCAATACCGGGGGTTCCCACAATATGACACCTCTCCAACAGTCGATCGAAGAACTGCCAGGAATCAAGACCGTCGGGGCATTTCAGCCATATATAGGGGGAATGCTCCCCTCCGAAAAATGTGTAGCCGCTTTCCGACAACCCCTGCCTGATCAATGCGGCATTCTGCATGTAGCTATCGATCATCTGTTGCATCTCCTGCTGCCCTTGTGCCGTATAGACCGCCTCGGCAGCACGCTGGATGATGTAGGGGGTACCATTGAACTTGGTCGATTGGCGCCGGTTCCAGAGATAGTGAAGGGATACTTTACTCCCGTCAGCAGTGACAACCTTCAATTCATGTGGCACCACCGTGTAGCTACACCTCAGGCCGGTGAAGCCGGCACTCTTGGAGAAGGAGCGGAACTCGATGGCACATCGCTTGGCGCCCTCAATCTCATAGATGCTGTGGGGGATCGACTCATCGCGGATAAAGGCCTCGTAGGCGGCATCGAACAGGATCAGGCTCTCGTTCTCCAGTGCCCAGTCGACCCACCTTTTAAGTTGCTCCCTGCTCATCACCGTACCGGTAGGGTTGTTGGGATAACAGAGATAAACCACATCAGCTCGCACTGCCGGCACCTCCGGCAGGAATCCGTTCTCCTCACTGCATCGCAACAGTCTGATCTTATCTGTTTTACCGATGCGCATCAGGGTGGTATCGAGGTAGACCGGATAGACCGGATCTGTGATGGCCACCACATTCCTCTCCCCCAGGATATCGCCAATATTGCCGGTATCGCTCTTGGAACCGTCGCTCACGAAGATCTCCGAAGGTGAGATGTCAATGCCCCGATTTTTAAAGTCGGTCTCTGCAATTGCCTCCCGCAGAAAGGCATACCCCTGCTCGGGGCCGTAACCACGAAAATGCTCTTTCTCACCCATCTCATCCACCGAACGGTGCAATGCACTGATCACGGCAGGAGAGAGTGGCAGCGTCACATCTCCTATCCCGAGCCGGATAATATCGGCTCCGGGATGAGAGGTACTGAACTGCTCCACTTTTCTGGCAATGGTACTGAAGAGATAGCTCTCGTCGAGCTCAAGATAGTGTTGGTTGACTTGAAACATATGATGTTGATGTGTTGATGTGAGCATGTGCGAATCAATCCACTTCTCCCTTGAAGACGAAGTGGGCATCACCGGTTAGGAAAACCTTGTTTTGCTCCCGGTCCCACTCAACCAGCAGGTCGCCGCCACGAAGGTGAACGAGTGCTGAAGGGTCGGCACGACCGGTCAGCACGGCAGCTGCCAGTACGGCGCAAGCGCCGCTGCCACAAGCGAGTGTCTCGCCGCTACCACGTTCCCAGACACGCATCCGAAGCTCACTGCGGCTGATGACCTCTACGAACTCCACGTTGGTACGCTGGGGGAAGAGCCGATGATGTTCAATCCCGGGCCCGATAAGCGGCAGGTCTAGTTTGTCAATCTCCTTGGTGAATGCCACTACGTGGGGATTACCCATTGAGATAAAGGTTACCGGATAGCAGGCTCCCTCTGTTTTCAGGGGATGCTCTATAATTTCCGACAACTGGGCCTGGGGTGGTTGCATTTGGCTCCCGTCGGTTATCGCGGGACCCATATCAACCCGGACCTGAATGACCCGATTATCTGCCTCAGCAACTGTCAGCAACAATTGTTTGATGCCCGACGGGGTCTGCAGGGCGATCTCCCGCTTATCGGTGAGTCCCCGCTCGTAAAGGTATTTACCCACGCAACGGGCGGCATTGCCACACATCAGTCCCTCGCTGCCGTCGGCATTGAACATCCGCATGGAGAAGTCGCCCACATCAGAGGGACCTATTAACACCACTCCATCGCCCCCCACCCCGAAATGGCGGTCGCTCACTTTCCGTGAGAGGGCAGCAGGATCATCAACCCGTTCCTCAAAGAGGTTGATATAGATATAATCGTTGCCGGCGGCATGCATCTTTTCAAATTTCATTGTTGTCGTTGTTTATGCCCTTTCTCCAAATGAAAAAAAGCTGTCTGATTTCCATGGGAACCAAACAGCTTGATAAAAGGTTTACACCCGAAGCAGGGGGTTGTTTATATACATTTGCTACTTTTCCGACAAAATTACAACATTTTGTCGGATTTTCAGCCATAAAACAGCATTTATTTATATCGCACCCATTTGAACATCTCCTTGAGCGATGGCTTCTTCCCATACATCAGAATCCCCACGCGGTAGATCTTGGCAGCAACCACAGAGATCAGGATAAAGGTGCCGTAGAGCAGCAGGATGGAGAGGAGCTTCTCCCAGAGGGGGATGCCAAAAGGAATGCGCACCATCATCACGATGGGAGAACTAAAGGGGATCAGCGACGCCCAGAAGGCAAGCGGACCGTCGGGGTTGTTCACACTGTAGAAGCCGGCAAAGAAGGCGAACATGATCAGCAGGGTAACCGGTGTGAGGAACTGACTGGTATCCTCCTCACTGTCGACCGCCGAGGCGAACATGGCAAAGATGGAGGCGTAAAGCACGTAACCGCCGATGAAGAAGAGCAGGAAGAAGAGAATCACCTCCAGCCAGTTGATGCTGAGGATGGCACTCATGATGCCCTGCATCTCCACTCCTCCCACATTGCCCATGCCACTCATACCGGAAATGCCGCCCATGCCCTCACTCATCGAAGCAACCTGCTCGGGTGAGGCGATGAAGAGCGATAGCAGGCTGAAAAGCCCCCCGGCGAGGATACCCCAGATGGCAAGCTGAGTGATGCCCACCAGACCGATGCCCACAATCTTACCGATGAGCAGGTTGACCGGTTTCACCGAGGAGACCATCACCTCCACAATGCGTGTCTTCTTCTCCTCCAGCACCGCCTGCATCACCATGTTGCCATACATCAGTATGAACATGTATATCAGGACGGTGAAGACCATGCCGATGATGGTGGCCACTTCGGTAGAGGATTCGGTGACGCTGCCGTCACCCCCCATACGCAAAGTCTGCAGTGAGATGGAGGGCCTTTCCTCAAGTATCTCCCGCACCTGCGTGATTGCTCGGCTATCCACCTCCCCACTGCCGGAGAGCTGATCGAGTCGTTGCTGTGTCACTTTCTCCCGCAACGTCTGACGGATGAGTGACTGCAGCTCCTGTGGTGACTGTTTCTCGGAGGTGAGCGATACCGATCCCTGATCGGTGCTCAGGTCGCCGGTAATCTGGAGAATGGCAAACAGCTCCTTGCCCACCTTCGATTCGGTAGTAATGCGCTGGCCATCATCTACTATCTCGAACTGAAAGGTCTCTGTGGATTGCAACAAAGGGGCGTAGATGCCAGACTGGTCGATCACGGCAATTCGTTTTACCTCCCCGTCGTTGAGAGTGGA
>JAAZLV010000179.1 GCA_012799155.1 Bacteroidales bacterium
AGCACGATCTTCTTACCCGCGCGGTGCAGGGCTGTGATCAATTCCCGCTGTACCGCAGGTAGCTCAATGTCGGTGCGGTCGCCGCGACGGAAGCCCGGCAGATCCACACCCATCTCCTCGCCCTCCAGCAAGGGCGAGATGCCACCGGCGAAGATCACCAGGTCGGCATCCTTCACCCGCTCCAACGAGCGCCTGATATCCAGGTCATCCTTGAAACCGAGGTCGAAATGAAGCTGCGCCTCATTTTTCAACGGCTCGTAGAGGATCTCCAGCTCGTAGGCTTTTCCTGCTTCCACCTTCATGGTGTGCGACACCTTGCGGGTACCATGGCGGTTGGTAAAGGATGCCGCCTTCTCACCATCCACTATCAGCTCCACAATGCCTGAACAATTGAAGTCGAAAACAACATCACCCGACTCATCTGGGGTGAGAATGCTCCGGTATGATGCAGTGAAGCCGGTGAGGTTCACACCCGGTGCGAAGACGGTGGCACCCATGGCTGAGAAACGAAAGGGGGTAGCCACCTGCGTGCTGGTTACAGGATCTCCCTCCCGTGAGCTGTTGTTCCAGTAGGTTGCAGTGAAGCCGGCACCCTGAGGTGACTGACATCGGTTGAAGATGCTTCTGATCACCGTCCGTTCCACCCAGGAGCATCCCTGCTCGTAGATGAGCCGGTCGTCGGGACCCAGTGCCGCCTGCAACCCCTGCAGGATGGTCACGGTGCGACGGGGAGTACCATTGTAGTTGCCCCACTGCATCACCGAATCATTCGCGTTGGGACCCATCACCGCGATGGTGAGTCCCCCTCTCTTGAGGGGCAGCATCTCATTGTTGTTCTGCAGCAGTGTCATGGACTTGCGGGCCATGTCGAGGGCCAGGGAGTCATGTTTTTGCGAGGCTACCACCGATAGGGGGATCTTCGTCCATGAAACCTTGTCCGCATCATCCATCTCTCCCAGTGCAAAACGGGAACGGAGCAGTCGCTTCAGGGAAATATCCAACTCCTCTTCACTGATCAGTCCCTTCTGCACGCTCTCCAGCAGTGCCTTGTAACTGGAGCCGCAATCCAGGTCGGTACCGCTGCGGACAGCAGCGGCGGAGGCTTCCGCAGCATCAGCATGGGTCTGGTGACCTTTCTCGTTGTAGAAATCGGCAATGGCACCGCAGTCAGCCACTACCACCCCTTCGTATCCCCACTCACCACGCAGGATATCCATCAACAGTCGGTTGCTGCCGCAACAGGGTTCTCCCTCGAAACGATTGTAGGCACACATGACCTGTTTCACATCACCCTCTGTCACCAGTGCCTTGAATGCCGGCAGGTAAGTCTCATAGAGATCGCGCGGATCGATCTGTTCCGCGTTGAATGAGTGGCGGTTCCATTCCGGGCCGGAGTGCACGGCAAAATGCTTGGCACAGGCATGCAACTTGTCATATTGCTGGTCTGCCGGACCCTGTAATCCTTTCACCACGGCCACCCCCATACGGGCAGCAAGGTAGGGATCCTCTCCGTAGGTCTCAATGCCCCTGCCCCAGCGGGGGTCACGCAACAGGTTCACGGTGGGTGTCCACATAGTGAGTCCCTGGTAACGCTCGTAACTTCCTTCTGAAGCATAGTAGGCATTCTTGGCACGCGCCTCGTCAGAGACCGCTTCAAAAGCGTTGAACAGCGCATGCTCGTCGAAGGAGGCGGCCATACCGATGGGCTGCGGGAAAACGGTGGCCAGGCCTGAACGACCGATGCCGTGCAGAGCTTCGTTCCACCAGTTATATTCTTTAATGCCGAGTCGTTCAACCGGTGCGGAGACATCCATCATCAAGAGTACTTTCTCTTCGAGCGTTAGTCGCTTCACAAGATCATCGGCTCTCTCATCAGGAGAAAGCGAACTGTTGGTGTAGGAACGGTTGCATCCGGTAATCAGCATGAGAGAAAGCATACTGTATAGAAATAGGGATCGCTTGGAAGTCATGGTCATAATAATTTTTCAGTTTTTTGAATCTTCATCAGTACTATAAATATCAACCCTTCAAAGATAAACATAAACATCTAAAATGTGAAAATTTGTGTCACGCAAAAAAAAATATATCTTTGTCACCATAAGATGACCAAAGAATGAAAAACGTACGAATCCTATTAATCACAATCCTGACAGGTATAACATCCCTCACGATGAGTTGTAACAACACCGTAAACAAGAACGATCGAAGCGTACTTCCGGTAGAAAGCCTTAAAGGCAAGAAAGTGCTTTATCTCTATGGCGGATGGGAAGGGCACGAACCGGAACAGTGCCGCGATCTCTTTGTGCCCTGGCTGGAGTCGGAAGGGGCAGAGGTCTTCGTATACGACAACCTCGACTGCTACACCGACAGCGCTTTGATGGAGCGCGTGGATCTGATCATCCAGCACTTCACCCAGGGTGAGATCACCCCGCAACAGGAAAAAGCATTGCTCAATGCTGTGCGCAACGGCACCGGCCTGGCCGGATGGCATGGCGGTACCGGAGACTCGTTCCGCACCAACGTGGCCTTTCAATACATGGTGGGGGGGCAGTGGGTGGCACACCCGGGTAATGTGATCGACTATGAGGTGAGCATCACCGACAGGGAGGATCCTGTGACAATGGGATTGAACAATTTCGACATGCATTCAGAACAGTATTACATGCATGTGGATCCCAACGTGAAGGTGCTGGCCACCACCACCTTCAGTGCGGAGCACGACGACTGGATAGCGGGTGCCGTGATGCCGGTGGTATGGAAGAAATCATTTGGCAAGGGAAGGGTCTTCTACTCCTCGCTTGGCCATGTGGCAAGTGATTTTGAGGTGCACGAAGTACTGGAGATCATGCAGCGGGGTATTCGCTGGGCAGCCCAAAGCAAAGCGGAGGGACCCGAACAATGGCTCTCTCCGCTCTATCCTTCCAACTAGCAGTTGCCATTAACGGACGTTCTTGACCAAACTGCCGTTTACCCTCACATTCTTGAGGTCGTTGTCGTGCATGGTCACGTTGCGGAGCAGGAAAGCGGGATGCCGGGGTTTTCCACACCGTTACCATCCCATCCGGCACATATCAATGCCACGATGGTCATCTGGTAATCCCATCCCCATGTTTTACCCCAGTTCCAGTTCCCAGATCCAATTCTTTTATACGTAAAAACAGGGATGTTTTTGATCAGCAAGACCAGGCTCCACATCGATGA
>JAAZLV010000024.1 GCA_012799155.1 Bacteroidales bacterium
CTGCTTCTATCGCAAGGAGGATGGATCAGTATGGGCCGACCTGACACCCTTCGGACTGGACCACAAGTTGCTGCTGCGCGCCGATGGCACCTCGGTCTACATGACCCAGGATATCGGCACCGCCCGGATGCGGTTCGACGACTACCCCATCGACAAGATGATCTATGTTGTGGGCAACGAGCAGAACTACCACTTCCAAGTGCTATCGCTGCTGCTCGACATGCTGGGCTACTCTTTCGGAAAGGGACTGGTACATTTCTCCTATGGCATGGTGGAGCTGCCCGAGGGGAAGATGAAGTCACGCGAAGGAACGGTGGTCGATGCCGACGACCTGATGGCAGAGATGATCACCACTGCGCGCGAGACCTCACAGGAGTTGGGCAAGCTGGAGGGTGTTTCGGAGGAGGAGGCGGAAGCGATCTCACGTATGGTGGGACTGGGAGCACTCAAGTACTTCATCTTGAAGGTGGATCCGAAAAAGAACATGACCTTCAATCCGAAGGAGTCGATCGACTTCAATGGCAACACAGGCCCTTTCATCCAGTACACCCATGCCCGCATCCAGTCGGTGCTGCGTAAGGCAGCCGACCAGGGGATCACTCTCCCGGAGGCGATGGAATTCTCGCTTCCCCTTTCCGAAAAGGAGGAGGGACTGGTGCAGCTGCTTTCCGAGTTCGCAGCGGTGGTTCAACAGGCCGGTACTGAATACAATGTATCGCTGATCGGGAACTATGTATACGAGCTGGTGAAAGAATACAACCAGTTCTACCACGACTACCCCATTCTGAAAGAGGAGAACAGTGCACTGCGTGACTTCCGGCTGGTGCTCTCCAAAAATGTGGCACTCACCATCCGCAAGGGGATGTCACTCTTCGGTATCGATGTGCCGGAAAGAATGTGATCCTGGTCACGTTTATCCGGAATCAAACAGGTTCAATCATAAGATTACAGTGGCTTCGCGCGCTTTGCACGAAGCCACTGTTTTTGTTATTTCAGGTATTTGGCCAGGAATCCCAGCATGGAACTGTAGAAGTCCATCCGGTTCTCTTCACGATAAAAACCGTGTCCCTCATTGTATTTCACCATGTAAGGCACATAGAGACCCTTTGCCCGTAGTGCCGTCACAATCTGATCCGATTCGTTGATGTTCACCCGTGGGTCGTTGGCACCTTGCACCACATAGACCGGCTTGACAATTTTGTCGATCTGGTAGATGGGAGAAACCTCACGTGCGATTGCCAGCTCTTCCGGGTCATCCAGGTCATACCATATCTCCTTCACCATCTCAGTGAGCGGTTTCCAGTATTCGGGGAAAGAGGCGAAGAAGGTTTCGATGCTTGAGATGCCTACATAATCCACACCACAGATGTAGAGATCGGGGGTCTTCACAAGTCCCATCAGGGTAGCATATCCGCCATGACTGCCGCCGTAGATGGCAATCTTCTCTTCGTCCACCCATCCCTGGTCAATCACATAGCGCACACCATCCTCCACATCATCCATCACCTTTCTACCTACCTGCTTGAAGCCTGCCTGGAGGAACTCCTTGCCATATCCGCCCGAGATGCGGAAGTTGACCTGCAGGGTAGCATATCCACGGCTGGCGAACAGCTGCGTCTCAGGGTTGAAACCCCATGAATCACGGATGCCCTGGGGTCCCCCGTGCGGATTCACGATCAGAGGCACCTTCTTTCCCTCCAATGCCTCTTTGGGAAGGGTAATGTAACCATGAAGGGTCAGGCCATCGCGGCTCTGAAAGGTAATGGGCCGCATCTCTGCCATATCCTCTTCCTTCAGTTGCGGCATCAGGTCGTAGAGCAGTTTGAACTCACCGCTGTTGACGTTGTACTCATAATAGGTGCCATAGAGCCTGTCGCTCTGTACCACGATCAGGAAGGTGTTCTCATCATCATCATGATCGGCCACACCGTAGATCTTACCGGGAAACTGTTCTCTGACACCGGCATCGATCTTCTTGTAGAGCTCACTCACCGGAACGATCTCCGTTTTCTCTCCCTGGTAGCCGAAATAATCGATCTCATAATTCCGTTTGCGCGACAAGCCCATGTCGGAGAGATCATATTCCGGATGTGCGAAGATCTCTTTGATCACCTTGTCCTCCTTCAAGTCATAGAGCAGGACGGCTGTCTTATCGCTTTCGAGGTTGCTGATCACATAGGCATCATCCGGGTCGGTAGTGCTGTAGTTGAAAGAGATGATGCCGAAGCTGTCGTCCCAGTTCATCTTTTTCTTCAGTTCAAAGATTCCTGTTTCACTGTTCTTGTAGTAAAACTCCATCTCCACACCGTTCACCATGCGGGTATAGCCACGCAGGTCACCCTCCTTGTCGAAATCGTATCCCTGAATGGGGTTGGCAGGGTCGCTGTTCTCATAAAGCTTCTCCAGGTCGCCGGTCACCACATTCAGTTTGTAAGGTTCAAAGACCTGGGGGTTTTCCCTGTTCATGGAGATGATGATGTAATCTTTCTGATCCTTGAGGAGAGAGAGAATCATTGCCCTCACATTCTCAAAAGGAGTCAGGTCAAGGGCATTGCTACCGTCCAAATTGGCAGCATAGATATGGTAGTTCTCGTTGCCACCTCTGTCCATCATGTAAAAGAGACGCTCATCATTGATCCAGCCATAGCCTTTTATCGGTTCCTCTTTCTCCTCGATGACACGTGTAACTTTCCCGGTGGCGATCTCCCTGATATAGACATGGTTCTTCAGTCCCTCCTTCTCCATGTAGGAGAGGTACTTGCCGTCGGGAGAGAGCCGGAAAGAGGAAGCGTTGGGACGTGCAAAATAATCGCTTACGCTGTAACTGTAATCACCCTTGTCGAGGTCGATCAGCGCCTGCAGCTCCTCATCGGGAGAGACCAATGCCGGATTACCCGGCAGCTCCTGATCCACTCCCTGTACCGACAAGAGACCTTTCCAGTCTCCATCAATGTTTTGTGCATTAACCATCATCGTTGTTGTAATTAGGGCGAAAAACAGGCCCAGTTTCTGTTTCATAATTTTGATGTTTTAATTAATTCAACAGTTGTGATTCACAATGGCAAAATTAGTGAAAATTGACCAACAACAACCAAATATAAATGAAACTATTGAAAATGAACTACAAAGGGGATGATGCACATTGCATCACCCCCTAGGCGGTTCATTGAAAAAATAATAGATTAGTTATAGGCTTTCTCACCATGCTCGAAATAGTCGAGCCCGATCTCCTCTTCCCTGCTGCTGACACGAATTCCTACCGTGTATTTCAGGATTGCAAAGAGGGCGCAACCTGCGATGGCGGCCCAGGCTGCGATGGCCAGTACACCAATGGCCTGGCTTGCCAACACACCGGTACCACCGCCATAGAAGAGTCCTGGCAAGGCCGCATCGGCAGAAAAGAGTCCAACCATCAGGGTCCCGAAGGCACCACATACGCCATGCACCGAGACGGCACCCACGGGATCATCCACCTTCAGTTTCCGGTCTATGAACTCTACGGAGAAGACCACCAGCACCCCGGCCATCAGTCCGATGAGGACCGCCCCGCCGGGGGTGACCACGTCACAACCGGCGGTGATAGCGACCAGTCCCGCCAGCACACCATTGAGGGTCATGCTGAAGGTGGGTTTTCCGTAGCGGATCCAGGTGGTGATAAGGGTGGCGATACCCCCTGCGGCGGCAGCTCCGTTGGTAGTCATGAAGATGTGCGCCACCAGGTCGGGATCACCCAATCCAAGCGTAGAACCGGGGTTGAACCCAAACCATCCCAACCAGAGGATGAAAACACCCAACGCTGCCAGGGTAAGGCTGTGACCCGGGATGGCGTGCACCTTTCCCTTCTTGTATTTGCCTATTCGAGGCCCCAGAAAAGCTGCACCAATGAAAGCGAGCCAGCCTCCCATGGAGTGGACCACTGTGGATCCGGCAAAATCATGAAAGGGAATCTCCAGTTGCGACAGCCATCCACCCCCCCAGACCCAGTGCCCGGAGATGGGATAGATGAGGGCTGAGATGGCCACACTGTAAAGCAGGTAGGCTTTAAACTTGGTACGTTCAGCCATGGCACCTGAGACAATGGTGGCGGCGGTGGCGGCAAAGACCAGTTGGAAGATGAAAAAAGCATTGTTGGGGATCCCCAGTTCCAATGCGTGGTTCACCTTCGAAAAGATCTCCAGCTCTCCGAAGAAACCGTTGCCTGCACCATACATGATGCCGTAGCCAATGAGCCAGAAGGCGATGGATCCCATGCAGAAGTCCATCAGATTCTTGAACAGTATGTTGGTGGTGTTCTTTGTACGGGAGAAGCCCGCCTCCACGAGCGCGAAGCCGGTCTGCATGAAGAAGACCAGTACTGCAGCAAACAATACCCAAAAAGTGTTGAGTGCATATGTTGTTGTGATTGTATCCATAGTGGTTCGTTTTTATTATTCTTTGATGTACAATGATTCGGGACCTGTCTCTCCCGTTCTGATCCTAATTGACTCCTCCACAGGGGAGATAAAGATCTTGCCGTCGCCCATCTCGCCAGTCCTGGCAGCATTAATGATAGCCTGGCAGGAAGAGTCGACATAGATTTCGCGGCATACGAAGGAGATGTGTATCCGTTCGATGAGACGTGTTTCATAGACCGTGGAACGATAAATCGAACTGGCAAGCTCATTTCCTACTCCTGTAACCTTCCAGTAGGTCATGAAATCGATGCCTATCTCGTGAAGTGCTTCAATCACTTCATCGAGCTGCGACTTACGGATGATCGCTTCAATTTTTTTCATTTTCATATATTTTAATTTTTCATTTGGTTGAATTGAACTCGAAAATGATTCAATTCTTACTGGAAATGCTGTTTCTTATGCATGTTTGATCTTGTTGATAGCAATATAGAATTACATGCCCCGTTGGTGGGAGGATTTTACAAGCATTTTATTACGAATTCGTCTGACAATTGAACCACCTCAGAAGCTGACTGCAGCAACCAGGTAGAATTTCTCCCTGTCGGGATTGAGGATGGCACTGCAGGTGATCGGAAGCGTGAATGAGGGGGTGATCTGCAACTCTTTTGTTGCGCTGATACCGACATTGGTGAGGGCGAAGTCACCGCTGAGCGACTGCAATCCGTCGCCACCGCCCACGAAAAGGGAAACATTCCCAAAGGCATACGCCGCTTCGAAATACTTATCGCCTCCAGCCGATGCGGCACCACCCGCCTCATTCAGCACATAATTGGCGGAGAGGCTCAGTCCGCCCACCTCATATCCACCATTCAGCTCGAAGATATGGGCTCCGGTAGCCTTGGTGACATCGAAATAATCATTCCCACCTTCTATGGAGGGGAAATAGTAGTCGGTTACTCCCAGTGATAACCCGAAGTCGAAGGTATAACCGAGAAACAGATCAGCCTCCAGCACCCCATCGAAGGAGGCGGAGCCCCAGGCACCGGCAGAAAAACCACCCGATTCAAAAACAAGTGAGGGCTGCACTGCCGCATTCGACAGGTAGAGCCCCCTCCAGACGTACGAACTAACCAGATCAGTTCCGGCAGTCCATTTCGATTCAGCCTCCTGCGCCGGGAGGCTCCAAGTTGCACAAAGCAACGTGATCGCAATAATGATTCTCATTTTCATAACCTAAAAACAATTTAGTTAGACATAATGTATAATTCACGCTGCAAATATAATCATTTTGATTTATTACAAACATTTTTATTTACTTTTTATTGTTTTTATTTTATTTTGAGCATCATTTTGATCATAAACATCCATCTATAATCTCATCTTGTCATCTTTAAGAGGCATGAGACATCACTTTTGATACAACCTGAAATTATGTGTACAATTTGGATTTGACGAGAAACAATTCAATTGCAGGGAAACCATGAGTGTCAAATATTGTTATAGTGTAGTGAATAAGAGTTTAGGCAAGTAAGATTGTCCCATTATTGTACTAAATTTGCTTGTTTTTGGGAATAATCCAAGATGTTATTAAACATATTTAAATTATTGTTTATATTTGCAAAACACCCTGAAACGATGAAAGGATGAAACGGATTTTGGTAACCGGCGGAGCCGGATTTATTGGCTCACATTTGTGCGAAAGACTCCTGAGGGAAGGAAACAGTGTAATCTGTCTGGATAATTTTCTCACGGGACGAAAAGAGAATATTTCCCATTTAATGGAGCACAAGTTATTTGACCTGATAGAGCATGACATCATATACCCCTACCACATTGAACCTGTGGATGAGATTTACCATCTTGCCTGTCCGGCCTCCCCGGTTCACTACCAGCATGATCCGATCAAAACGATGAAAATCTCGGTGATGGGCTCCTACAATGTATTGGGCATGGCCAAGAGGCATGGTTCCAGGATCCTGCTTGCCTCCACCAGCGAGATCTATGGCGATCCGTTGGTGCATCCACAACCGGAACAGTACTGGGGAAATGTGAACACTGTGGGTCCTCGCTCCTGCTACGATGAAGGGAAGCGGTGTGCCGAGACCCTTTTCATGGATTACCACCGTCAGGAGAAGGTGCGCATCAAGATTGTACGCATCTTCAACACCTATGGCCCCGGGATGTTGCCCGACGATGGGAGGGTGATTTCCAACTTTATCCTTCAGGCTTTGCAAAACCAGGATATCACCATCTATGGTGATGGCAGCCAGACCCGCAGCTTTCAGTACATCGATGATCTGATAGAGGGGCTTCTAAAGATGATGCAGACAGACGAGGGTTTTACGGGACCGGTCAACATCGGTAATCCCAGAGAGTTCACCATCCGGGAGCTGGCAGAACGAATCATCACTTTGTCCGGAGCATCCTCAAAACTGGTATACATGCCCCTGCCGGTTGATGACCCGAAACAGCGGCGTCCCGACATCACACTTGCCAGGGAGATGCTCGACTGGGAGCCTGCGATACGGCTCGACGAGGGGCTGACCAGGATGATCAGTTTTTTCAGAAAGAAACTAAAGAAAGAAACCATCGAGGCAAATGTAAATCCACTTTCTTAATCTTTCGGCGAAAAATCGAACGTCACCACCACCGGTTTGTGGTCACTGTACTCCAGCTCTGGTGAGTAATAACGTGTGGCCCTGAAGTTTTCAGAAGAATAAAAGATGTAATCGATCCGGTACAACTTCTTCAGGTAGCGATAGCTGTAGCCATAACCTTTGCCCGCATCCCGAAAACTGTCTCTCAATCGGCCCTTAATGGTTCTGTAGGTATAAGAGGAAGGGGTTGCATTGAAATCACCACAGACAATCAACGGATAGGGGCTTTCATCCAGCAGTTTTCTGATGACATCAGCCTGTCGTGTCCGAATGCTGCCATTTTCCTCGACCACCTGTTTCAGCTTCTTCAATTGTGCAATCGTGTGCCCAATATTCGGTGTAAGAGGCGCCCTATATTGGTTTATATTGGTAGTTTGCAGATGGTTGTTAAAGAGGCGCACCCTCACTCCCTCCATATCCAGGTCAACCCACATGGAGAAGTTGTCGGTCTCATCCACAAAAGCCACCGGCTGCGTCTCAAGAATGGGATAGCGACTAAATATGGCAACGTTAAGGGCTCCGTGCCGCCGCGACAATATCCGATAATGGGGCATCGATCTTGTGAGATCCAGGATCAGCCCATCCCTACCCCTACCAGCAGTCGGAAACTCCTGCAGACAGATGATATCCACCTTTTCATTTTCCAGAAAGGCTGCAAATTGTTGGGTATCCATGTAAACATTCTCACCTATCTCGTTGTGAATGTTGTAAGTTGCAACTGTCACATCATTTTTCGGGAGAGCCTGTTTACGCAGAGGCCAGTGGAAAACAGAGCTGATATAGGGGATACTGATGAGCAGAGCCGCAATGGGTACAATCATCCAGGGGCTCCTCTTCCAGATCCAAAAAAGCATGATAAGTGCATTGAGCAGCAAAACCAGCGGTAACAATATCCCCAGCCAATGGATGGCCGGATATCGCGTTGGATGAAAATGCGAGACATAACTACCCACCACTGCCATCAATGCCGGAACAAAGCTCAGCAATCCCAGGAAGAACTCCAGGAACTTAAAAAGTACTACTTTTCCCACAAAAAGTCAATATCATCGTTAAAATAGAGATTCATAAAACAAAAATAAGAAAAAAAACGTGCCAAAATCAGCTGATACAAACACCGCAGGTTAGAATACTCGTAAAAATATAAAAAATTGTGATGCCACAGATAAATGACATGGATGAGCAAACAATAAAAGTAGCAATATTGTTTATCTTTGTGGGATAATATAAAAAGGGTCGGTTGAACCATCCACTATACAACCAAAAACGGCCCAGGCACCAAGATTGAGCGCTCACAAGTCAATTTTTTAAAGACGCAATGATTGTTGATTTTTCTAACTTTAAGATCCTGGCGGTCGATGACATCCCGACAAATACCATGCTGTTGCAGCTGATGCTCGAGCAATCAGGGTTTCATGTCTTCACAGCGCATAGTGCAGAGGAGGCGGTTACCCAGATTGATAAAGAGATACCTGACTTGATACTGTTGGATGTTCTTATGCCCGGTACCGATGGTTTCACCTTGGCCAGACAATTGAAGGAGCATCCTGATTACTTAGACATTCCCATCATCTTTCTTACCGCACTCAATTCAACTGATGACATCGTGAAGGGATTCCAGTTGGGAGCAGATGATTACATCACCAAGCCCTTTAAAAAAGAGGAGCTGTTGGTACGTGTGGGTCATCAACTCACATTATTGGAAGCCAAGCGGACAATTGAAGAACAGAAAACTGAACTGGAGCATACCATTGCCGGTAGGGATACTCTCTATTCGGTGATCGCGCACGACCTGCGCATGCCGATGTCTACGATAAAGATGATCCTCAACGTCTTGACCATCCAGATGAAAGAAGAGGGCAATATTCGGCCTGAAATCATGGAATCGGTACAAAATGCCAACGAGGTATCGGAGCAGCTTTTCAGGTTGCTTGACAACATGTTGAAGTGGACCAAAACGCAACTGGGTAAACTGGAAGCGATCAGGCAACCATTCGATCTGGCAGAGTTGACCGAAGCAGAAGTGGAGACAGCGACAATTCTTGCAGCAAACAAGAACATCAAACTCTTGTACAAATCAACTGCCACAGGCAATACCGAAGTTGAAGTGGACATTGACATGATCAAGACCGTTATGCGGAATCTGATCAGCAATGCCATCAAGTACAGCCACAGGGATGGCACGATCGAGGTGATGCTGGAAACAGAAAACGACGAGGTGATTTACAAAGTGACTGACCAGGGCTGCGGCATCAGCGAGGAAGCACAGCGCACACTTCTTGATGTGGGCAACCTACACACCACATATGGTACGGAACAGGAAACAGGTTCCGGCCTGGGGCTGAAGTTGGTAAACAATTTCCTGAAACTGAACAACGGACGTCTCTTTTTTTGGTCGAAAGAGAAGGAAGGCTCCACTTTTGGGTTTGCGTTACCGGTTTTAAACAAGTAGAAGTAACCGACGAGGAAGAGGTCACATCCTTTACATATCTATTTTCCCTCCCCTTTAAATGTATTTGTTGATGGTGGCAATCAACAGTTCCTTGTCGAACGGTTTCGTAAGAAAATCCTTGCATCCATTGTCCATCAACTCTTTTTTATCGCTGTCAAATGCATAGGCACTCACTGCAATGATTGGCGGATAGAAAGGTGATTCCTGTCGGATGGCACGTATAGCCTCCAGGCCGTTCATCACCGGCATCTTGATATCCATCAATATCAGGCTTGGGTTCCTGGACTGAAACAGTCGTATCGCTTCATCACCATCCTTTGCGTGTATCAGGTAATACTCGTTACCGATCATTGCCTCAATCAATTCAAAATTGTCCTGATTGTCCTCTGCAACGAGAATGGTGCTTTTCATCTCTTTCCTGCTGTCCAGCAGTGAACTGCTCTGAGGTTTCACGTGGAATTCATCATCTTCACTGTCGGCAAGCAGCAATGGTATTCTACAGGTAAATCGCGTTCCAACTCCCATTTGGGAGGCCACCTTGATATCGCCCCCCAAACGCTCCAGGATGGTCCTGCAGATGGGGAGACCCAGTCCGGTACCTTGTGCAAAACTGTTCACCTTCTCGAAACGTTCAAACACCTTTTCCAGTTTATCCTCCGGTATGCCGATACCGGTATCATTCACAAACAGTTCCAGCCACTCCGGCAGAATCCTGTAACCGATGGTGACAGTGCCTTTGGGCGTAAACTTGAGGGCATTGTCAATCAGGTTGGAGAGCACCTGGGTAAGGCGGTTTCTGTCGCTTCGAATGGAGATGTCCTCTTCGGGCAATTCCAGGATGAGGCTGGCACTTCCTGCATATAGCTGATAAGTACTAAATATCTCCCGGTATAGGTCATGCATGCTGACGTCTGAGAAATGGAAGACCAACGTGCCCGATTCTATTCTTGAGAGGTCGAGCACCTCATTGATCAGTAGCAACAGCCGGTTGTTGTTCGATTCAATGATCTTGTGAAACTTCATCCGCTGATCGCGATCCTCCAGGTCTGCCATGATATTCGAAAAGCCAACGATCGCATTGAGAGGAGTCCTTATCTCATGGCTCATGTTGGAGAGAAAAGCTGATTTCAGCCGGTCCGACTCTTCCGCTTTCTCTTTAGCCTCCATCAACTTCTGCTCGTAGCGGACATGTTCGGAGATGTCACGCCCAAGATTCCAGATAATATCTTCCCCGTAATCGTTACGGATAATAAAGGCGGAACATTCGGTGCTGATCACGTCGTATTCGGAATAATGATGGTTGCAGACAAACTTCAGGGAGTTATCATTTGATTGCAGTGACTGCAGAAAAAGGTTCCATTTCTCTTCACTCTTGAAGTTCTCTAGCACATCGTATGCTTTTAATTTGCTGATATCAATCTTTTCGGGAATATGGTTCATTACCCGGCACAGGTGGTTGGCGAAGATGAGTGTGCCGTCAATCTTTGCAGCAAAGATGGTTTCGTTTGTATTGTTGACCGCCAGAGTGATCATTTTGAGACGATCCCAATTGGATACGATGTCATCGATGTTCTGTATGTAGCCTTCAAAAATCAGGTCACCATTGCGGTCGTGGTATCTGTTGATAATTTTTGTACGCACGTAATAGATCTTCTCCTTCACCACCCTGTAGTCATACATATCCACATCATTGGGGGGATTCATCAAATAGTCTTCGATCCTCTCCCTGTCTTCGTGGTGCACATGTTGCAGATATTGAGACAGGGGAATGACAACTTCCTCGTCTGAGGGGAGTGAAATACCGACATATCCCTCATAGCGGAGCATTTTAGTAATTGAATTGAAACTCCAGTAGCCGATCTTTGCCGCCTTTCCGGTCTCATGCAAACGTTCGTTGGCCAGTTGCAATCTCAATTTCATCTGGCTGCGCTCAGTGATATCGCGATATTGCAGCAGCAGATGCTCCTCGTCATACTTCTGGATGATACACTTGAAATAGAACATCTTCTCCGGGGCGGGAAGATCATAGTTGGCATTGGAGATCTCGCCGGTGCGGGCGACGTGCTCGATAGCCGGTCTCAGATCCATAAGGGTTTCCTGCGGGAAGCAATCAAAAATATTCTTTCCAAGCAGCGTCCCCTCCTCATTGACGTAAGGATTGTTCGCGGTTTTGACAATCATGTCGACGCAGGTGCCGTCGTTCTTCACCAACAGCAGGGTATCAGTCATCATTTCCAGCAATCGGGCAGCCTGACTCTTATCATGCAATAGTCGTTTCGTTTTCATATCAGATGGCGTTATTTGTTTCTCCTGGCTTTTTCCCAAGCGGCATTTCCTTCGAATCTACTGAGGTAAGCCGCACCTTTAAATACGTTTAGATTCATGAAAAGGAAATAGTAAGGGATAAACAATATTTTATTCCTGATGGCATGATGTGCCAGGTATGATCCCACCAGGGCAGAGAGGTAAAAGAGGAGCTGTAGCAGACCCAAGATTTGATACAACCACACGGGTTCAGTTTGCAAGAGGATCAGTGATCCATTCAGTGGCAGTAGCAGGAAGAGTGCCACAGGCGTGACGGTCCATCGCAGCACCCGGTGCGATATGTACTGAAAACTGAGCCACCCGTGACGAAACGGGTTGAGCAGCGAAAGAAGCCTTCCTACAGACTGCAGGCCACCGGCTGCAATACGGACCTTTCTTTTCTCCTCCTCCTGCATGTTGAGAGAGGCGGTTTCCAGGGCATAAGCCTCTTTGCAATAGTGGATGCGATGGCCTTCGTGTGCGATCTGCAGCGACAGTACGAAGTCATCCAGGAGTGTATCTTCCGGCAGTTCCCTGAAGAGCCGGGTACGGATGGCGAAGAGCTCTCCGGCGGCCCCCACAGCCGAATTTAAACGTGAATCAAGCTCCTTCAACAGCGATTCATACTTCCAGTAGGCCCCTTCCCCACCCGACGAAGCGGTATCCATCTCCTTGACGGCGATACGCTTTTCAC
>JAAZLV010000180.1 GCA_012799155.1 Bacteroidales bacterium
ATCTCCTGAGGGTTGACTGCCTTCTTGATCGACTCGATCTCCTGCATCATCTGCTCGTCGATGGCCAGACGACCGGCCGTGTCGATGATTACCAAGTCCTTGCCATGCTGTCGGGCATACTGGATGGCGTTCTGCGCGATCTTCACAGGGTTTTTGTTCTCCTCCTCTGCGTAAACGGAGACGCCGATCTGTTCGCCCAGCACCTTGAGCTGCTCGATGGCAGCGGGACGGTAGACGTCACCGGCAACCAGCAACGGTTGCTTCCCCTTCTTGCTCTTGAGCATGTTGGCCAGCTTGCCGGAAAAGGTTGTCTTACCTGATCCCTGCAACCCGGACATCAGAATCACCGCCGGGGTGCCCTTGATGTTGATGTCGACAGCTGTCCCGCCCATAAGGGTGGCCAGCTCGTCGTGCACGATTTTCACCATCATCTGCTCCGGCTTCACCGCATTGAGTACATCTTGTCCCAGTGCTTTTTGCTTCACTGTCTCTGTAAACTCTTTCGCAGTTTTGTAGTTTACGTCGGCGTCGAGCAGTGCACGACGTACCTCTTTAAGGGTCTCCGCCACGTTGATCTCGGTGATCTTGCCTTCACCTTTCAGTATCTTAAACGACCTCTCCAGTCTGTCACTTAAATTTTCAAACATAGTCCTTTATGCAGTTTTAATACGGATACAAAGATAATGAAAAAAGCCAAATCATATGGACTCCCCACTGACGAAATCGTGAGGTCTCCTATTGGTGTTGTGATGTTGGTACAATATATTCCGGCAACAGGGAATAACTGTTTGGAAGAAATGATTAATTTTGCCGGATGATCTCCCTGTCATCACGATATGTGCGAATGATTCTTTCATACAATTGATGGATGATCGGAAGTGTTGGTAGGTAATTTTTACTTCAATGAATAGAAAATCACTCAATAAATATCTCTATCTCTCTATTGCTGCCGCGATAGTGACCATATTATTGAAATTTTACGCTTTCCACGTCACCGGCTCAATGGGATTGTTCTCCGACGCCCTGGAGTCGTTTGTCAACCTGTTCGCCGCGCTCTTCGCACTGCTGATGCTTCATCTCTCGCGTAAGCCGGCAGATCACGAGCATGAGTTCGGCCATGGTAAGGCGGAGTACTTCTCCAGCGCAGTGGAGGGGGCGTTGATTCTGATCGCTGCCTTCACAATCATCCGCTCGGCCGTGCCCCGAATCATCGATCCCCAGCCGCTGGAGAACATTAGCACAGGTTTGCTCTTCTCCCTGATGGCCTCCCTGGTTAATTTGCTGGTAGGGCTTGTCCTGATCAACAACGGTAAAAAGAAAAAATCACTCTTGGTGGAGGCTGACGGCAGACATTTGATGACCGATGTCTATACCAGTGTCGGGGTCATCCTGGGTATCATCCTGGTAGAACTCACCGGCTGGTTGATTATCGACCCTGTTATCGCCATCCTGGTTGGTCTCAACATCATCTATTCCGGATACAGGCTTATCCACAGGTCGGCACGAGAGCTGATGGATGCCTCCATTCCCGAAGATGAACTGGAAAGGGTAACCGCTTATCTCGATTCACTCGGTGATAGAGAAATTGAATACCACTCTCTGCTGACACGCATGTCCGGACCACGCCGCTTCATCTCGATGCATCTGTTGGTGCCGGGCGACTGGAGCGTGAAGCGGGGGCATGACTGTGCCGACGAGGTAGAGGAGACCATCATTGCCATGTTTCGGGAGCCGGTCACCGTCTCCACCCATATCGAGCCGGTGGAGGATCCCGCTTCAATGAGGGATATCGGAATTGATCGTGTCGATATTGACATCAACTGACAACTGGGGTGTGTCCCGGTAATTCTAAAGAGGCTGTCTCTAAACAGAGGCAGTCTCTCTTTTTTGTACAGTGTGCCTCATCCTGAAATTTCTTTTTTCCTATTTTTGAAGGCTCTTCCCATATTCTAGGTTAATAGTATCCTTATATCTACTTTAATAATTTTGGGAGTGGGTATAAGGAGGGTATAAGGGTGGTATAAGGGTGTCTAGTCCTGAATAACGTTTACACATAATTCAATTAAAAGCAGGACAATGAAGACAAAATTAAACAGAATTCCGGACGAAGTACAACTTCAGATTATTCATGAGTATTTAACAACTGAAATTACTCAACCCGAGTTAATGGCAAAATATAACTTTGGAGGAAAGAATAATATCTATCTTTGGATGAAGAAATTTGGTATATCCAAGCAAGATGTTGAACAAGTAAAGCAGGATAGAGTTATGCCTACCGAAAGTGGAAAGAGTGCAAAGGAGCTTGAGTTGGAGTATAAAATCAGCCTGCTGGAAAAAGAGCTTGACAAGGAAAAGCTTAAAACGGCTGCCCTGACAACAATGATTGATATCATAGAACGGGATTTGAAGATCGACGTTAGAAAAAAGCATGGTGCCAAACAATAGACACGCTTCGCACAAATTATCCATCAATTAGAATTGGAGAGTTTTGTGAATTGTTTGGCCGAAGCAGGCAAGCGTATTACCAGCGGGAGAAGTATAACTACAAGGAACAACTGAAAGATGAGATACTGCTTCAGTTGGTTGTCAAAGAACGTAAACTGATGCCTAAATTAGGCGCACGCAAGCTCCTGGTGAGGCTGGAGTCCCGTGTTCCTGAAGATCTTCTGCCCGGAAGAGACAAGTTCTTTGATTTTTTGAGGGAATATCAATTATTCAAGTTTCGCAAGTAAAAATTCAGTAAAAATAATCGCATAAAAAAACGGCATAGAGGCTTCTGTAATTCACAGATTATTAGTATATTTAAGCGTCAAAACCAAAAATACTAACAGCCCTATG
>JAAZLV010000181.1 GCA_012799155.1 Bacteroidales bacterium
ACCACCATCTGACAAATGCGTTCACCATCCTGGATGGTAAAAGGTTCATTGGAAAGATTCACCAGAATCACACCAATCTCGCCCCGATAATCGGCATCAATGGTGCCGGGACTGTTGAGCAGCGTGATGCCATGACGGAGTGCCAAACCGCTGCGGGGACGAAGTTGGGCTTCATAGCCCTCCGGCAATTGCAGATAGAGACCAGTAGGCACGAGGATTCGCTCCAGAGGTTTCAGCATCAATGGTTCATCAATATTTGCCCGTAAATCCATCCCTGCGGCGAGCGCGGTGGCATAAGCGGGCAGTGGGTGCTTCGACTTGTTCACGATCCTGATTATCATTGGTGGGCACATTTAAAATTGATTGTGCGAATATATATATTTCTGGTGAGATATTTGGCCTGTTTGATGAAATTTAAGGAATAAGAAATCACTCTTCTTTTATCTTTTGACGGGGAAGAGATGTGTAATTTACAAAATAAACTATCTTTGTAAAATGAGTAGTCAGGAAGATCTTTTGGCCAAGTTGAGACAGACCCTAAATGAACAGGGTATAGACTCTTTTCATATTCTGGAGGAGCTGGTACCCATTGAGGAACAGATGGCCTATTTCCGTTATTTCGACCAGCTACGTGAGGAAAACAAGCCTTTCGTACGAAACGATGAGGTCGCCCTCCTCTTCACACCCGACATACCGGCTGAACGAAAAAAAAAATGTCTGACATTGTTGGCATCCATTCCGGACGTGGGAGCATACCGTGCTATTGAAACTTATCACAGCAGTCCTGCCGAGCCTGAACTGGCCCACTGGTCGGCCATGGCACTCGTGAGTAGCCGTATCGTACTGAGTTCCGATCTCTCCGGGAAACAACAGGTTTACATCTCCTCCGGATTGGGAGGACTGGACAAGATGTTACGATTCTTTTCACTCTTCACAACTCACAACAAACAGACTCTCAACCCCCTGCAAAAGGAGATTGTGGAAAGAGAGTTCACATTTCAGTTGCAGCAGGCTGATGTAGTGATTGAAAAATTTGAAATCAAAGACAACTATTTCTCCATTCTCATGCTTTTATCATTCGACAGAGATATCCATGCAAACTTGACTGCTGCAGTGCAGGAGTGCAATCAATACGGCAACTTTCTCGACAGCAGGTTTATCTTCACCAATGTGAAAGTGCTCAGTGAAGCAGAGATAGAGCAGTTGCTGGAAAAGAAGCAGAGTTAACCCTTACTACAAACCCATCCCCGACTATATGAGAAAAGAATTGCTCACAGTTAATTTCTCCGGGATCGTTTTTACCCTTTTTTGTTCACTCTTCCCATGGAAGGGTTATGCGCTCGAAATACCATTCATTCCTCCAGTATACAACTACACAACTTCGCACTATAAGGCGGGGAACCAAAACTGGTCGATAGCACAAGATCAGGAGGGAGTGATCTACAACCAAACGACCTATGAACTGAGGGCGCTCAACAAAGGTGTGGAATACCATTTCGCCATCGAGGCATTCAACGAGAACGGAATCTCCGCAATTAAAAGGCCAGAAATATGAAGCACCCATGTAGACGCGTTCCCTCTTTTTAAAGAATCTTATGTGGTTCATGCCGATGGATTGACTATTTTTGTAGGCAATAAATAATAGCAGCATGAACGAAAAGATAGAAAAACCCTCTCCTGATGAGTCAGCTCTGGAGCGCATCAACGAGGAGAACCGGGACACCCTCATGGCGTCGCTGGGAATATGTTTTACCTTTATCTCCCAGGGTCGCTGTGAAGCAGTGATGAAAGTGGAGAAAAAAGTCTGCCAACCCTTCGGGATACTGCATGGAGGTGCCAGCCTGGCACTCGCAGAGACGGTGGCGGGACAAGGGTCACTGATGCTCTGCGCCGAGGGTGAGGTGCCAGCCGGCATCCAGGTGAGTGGAAACCACTTTTCCCCCGCCAGGGAGGGGGAGACGGTGCGTGCAGAAGGTACAGTCCTGCAAAAAGGGCGTACCCTCCATATCTGGAACATCGATATCATCGCCGGTGATGGAAGAATGATCTCCTCTGTGCGGGTGGTCAACAGCATACTGAAAAGACGATGAGCAGTGAGGAAAAACATCTGATCCTGGATGGACTGATTGAACAGAACCTCTCCTTTGCCATCTGCCGATTGCCGGGAGAGCAAACACCCCGTTTTGTGATGCAGCAGGGCGGTAGTCCTTTGCGACTATATGACCTGGAGTCACTGACAAACCAGCAGGGCTTCGTGGTAGCTCCTTTCTGTATCACCCCCTCCTCCCCACTTCTGGTGATCCGTGCCGATCGTAGAGAGCTGCCTCGGTTGTCGGACCTGCATGAGATGTCTGCTCAGGAGGTTTTTCCTTTTGAAGAAAATGTGAATGAACCTGAAACATTACCTGCTGGCAAAACAGATTACAGGGAACGGTTTCATCAATTCATGGAACCGTTGCACAGCGGCGAGCTGGAGAAAGTAGTGCTCTCTCGCTGTAAAAGCGTGGTGCGCCGCAAAGGATTTTCACCGGGACGTACCTTCTGGCGAGCTGTGCAAAAATATGAACGCTCCTGCGTCTACCTCTTTCATACACCTGAGAGCGGTACCTGGCTTGGAAGTACTCCCGAGATCCTCCTCACCGGCAAAGAGAACAACTGGCAGACAGTCGCTCTGGCAGGCACTCGCTATCCAGGCTCAGAGCATGTTTCGTGGGACGACAAGAACCTGCGCGAACAGCACCTGGTCACCTCCTACCTGCTGCGGCAGCTAACCTCTTTTCGAATTTCCCCGGAAATCCACGGCCCCTATACCTCACGGGCAGGTAATCTGGCCCACCTGAAGACCGACATCCGCTTTGAACTGCCAGCAGAGACAGCTATAGGATCGCTGCTGCAGGCTCTCCACCCCACCCCTGCAGTATCTGGGCTACCCAAGGAAGATGCCTTCCGCTTCATACAGAAACATGAGGGATATGATCGTCGTTACTACACCGGTTTCCTGGGGATGCTAGACCGGGAGTCAGAAACCAATCTCTATGTTAACCTACGCTGCATGCAAATAGGTAAAAACAGGCTTACCCTCTTTGCCGGTAGTGGCTTGCTGGCCTCATCCAGCTGTAGAGAGGAGTGGAAAGAGACAGAGCATAAGATAGGAACCATGGGGAGTATCATTTAATCGCTGAAATCATGTACTCAGATAAAAAAAGTGTATTGCAACTGACCGCTTTGCTCGAGGCACACGGCATCACCCGTGTGGTACTATCCCCGGGCTCCCGCAACGCGCCGCTGATTCACTCCTTCGTGGGGGACAGCGACTTCACCTGCTACAGTGTGGTAGATGAACGGAGCGCCGGCTTTTTTGCACTGGGTGTGGCACAGGCAGAGAAGCAGCCAGTTGCAGTATGTTGCACCTCTGGCACCGCGGTGCTCAACCTGGGACCCGCAGTCGCAGAGGCATACTATCAAGGGCTTCCGCTACTGGTAATCACCGCTGACCGCCCACAGGCATGGATCGGGCAGATGGATGGGCAGACCATCCCGCAGGAGAAAATATTCGGAACAATAGTACGTCATTCGGTACAGCTCCCCGAAGTAAAAGATGCAGAGGAGGAATGGCACTGCAACCGACTGATCAACGAGGCGATTTTAGCCATCGACGATGGTGGCTCCTTTGGCCCGGCACACATCAATATCTCCCTCTCGGAGCCGCTCTTCTCTTTTAACTGCGAACAACTACCGAAAGTACGGATAATCCGCCGGCCAAGAACGACTTGCACACTTCCACAGGATGTAGTGGAGGATTATTTCGTCAGGTTTCGCCAATCTGAGAGGAAGATGATCATTGTGGGGCAGCTGCCCCCTGGTCATGAGCTCACGGAGTCCCTGCAGAAACTGGCTGAGAAACAAAGGGTGGTCATCCTGGTCGACCGGCTCTCCAACCTTCCCGCCGGTCCTCTGGACCGCTTTGATGCCCTGTTGCGTACCGTTGGCGAAAAGGAGATGCAGGCGCTGGCACCGGAGCTGGTAATCACACTGGGAGGACACCTCACCTCCAAACGGCTGAAGCAGTTCATTCGAAAGACAGAAATAAGGGAGCTATGGCACCTCACCCCCACAGGGGATGTTAGTGATACCTTCCAGAAAGTGACCGATCTAATCCGTTGCACGCCTGCTTCTTTTCTGCAACAGTTGGCAGCAGCACCGGTTTACAAAACCGGGAACGAGTTCCAGAAAGCGTGGTTGAATACTGCCGCAACTATCACACTACCGGACGCTTCCTACTCTGATCTTGCTGTAACGGGTAGTTTCCTGCAGCAATTGCCAGAAAATGCAACCCTCCACTTGGGCAACAGTAACTCGGCTTATTTGACACAGCTATTTGATCTCCCTGTCGGCGTGAAACTCTTTTGCAATCGTGGCACCAACGGCATCGAGGGATCGCTCTCAACTGCTGTGGGTTATGCTGCCGCCTCGGGACAACTCACTTTCCTGCTGATAGGAGATATGAGCTTCTTCTACGATATGAATGCTCTCTGGAACCGTCACCTCTCCCCGAATCTGCGCATCCTGTTGAATAACAACAGCGGGGGCGGTATCTTTCATACCCTGCCGGGACTGAACCGATCGGAAGCACTGAACGACTACGTGTCCACAGCACACAACACTGAAGCAGGAAGATGGGCAGAACAGCAGGGTTTTCGAGTGCTGACTGCCCACAACAGCGAGGAGTTGCTACAACAACTGCCCCTCTTCATGAACCAGGAGGGGATACAACCTGTTTTATTAGAGGTCTTCACCTCTATGGAGGAGAACCGAAAAGTAATTGCATCCTATTACGAACAACTCAAAAAATTCAGAATATGACAAAGAGAGAATGGACTCCCATCAGGGAATATGAGGATATCCTGTTTGATTTTCACAACGGTATCGCACGCATCACCATTAACCGCCCTAGCTACCGCAACGCCTTTACCCCCACTACCACCACAGAGATGAGCGACGCACTGCGCATCTGCCGCGAGATGGAGGAAGTGAGCGTGGTGGTACTCACCGGAGCAGGTGACAAGGCCTTTTGTTCCGGTGG
>JAAZLV010000182.1 GCA_012799155.1 Bacteroidales bacterium
AGAATATGAGGTGGAAGGGGTGATTCACCTCGCTGCGGAGAGTCATGTGGACCGTTCAATCACTGATCCCTTCTCCTTTGCGCGCACCAACGTGATGGGTACGCTTAACCTGTTGCAGGCAGCACGTGAACAGTGGAATGACCAGTATCACGACCGGCTTTTTTATCATGTTTCTACCGATGAGGTATATGGTGCCTTGCCCCTGGGAGAAGGATACTTTACCGAGGAGAGCCGTTATGATCCCCACAGTCCCTATTCAGCATCAAAGGCTTCATCCGATCACTTCGTACGGGCATACCACGATACCTATGGATTTCCCGTGGTGATCTCCAACTGCTCAAACAACTATGGCCCCAATCAGTTCCCTGAGAAGTTGATCCCCCTTTTCATCCGCAATATCCGGGAAAACAAGTCCCTGCCGGTATACGGCAAGGGAGAGAACGTGCGCGACTGGCTCTATGTGGAAGACCATGCGGCTGCCATCGATCTGATCTTTCACCGGGGAAGGGTGGGAGAGACCTACAACATCGGTGGCTGGAACGAATGGCGCAACATCGACCTGATAAGACTGCTGATTAAAACGGTGGACCGGCAGCTGGGACTACCGGTTGGTACTTCCGATCATCTTATCACCTATGTGACCGACCGTGCGGGTCATGATCTTCGCTATGCCATCGACGCCACCAAGCTCAAGACAGAGCTGGGGTGGGAGCCTTCACTCCGCTTTGAGGAAGGCATAGAGAAGACGGTGGAGTGGTATCTCAGTCACCAGCAGTGGCTGGACGACATTGCCAGCGGAGCATATCAACAAAGAAACGTCTAATTCATTCTATCTCCTCGAAGCGGGCGGTAAAGAAACGGAGCTGCCTGGGCTCATAGACAAACCGAAGTCCTTTAATCTGCTCCCGACGCTCGTAGAGTGAAATCACTGCATCGGCTACCAGGTCCATATGACGATAAGTATAAACCCTCCTTGGTATGGTGAGCCGCACTGTCTCCAACTTCGGACGATGGTGATCACCGGTAATTTTATTCCTGCCAGCCGAGACGATGCCTCGCTCCATGCTTCTGACACCTGATTCAAGGTATAGATTCGCTGCCAGGCTCTGTGCCGGGAACTGATCCTGAGTGAGGTGGGGACAGAAGCGACGTGCATCTAGAAATACGGCATGGCCACCAATCGGCTCTACAACGGGAATCCCCACCTCCAACAGGCGGTCGCCCAGGTAGCGCACCTGCTTCACCCGGTGCTCGATATATTCAAATTGCATCGACTCCCGCAAGCCGATCGCCATCGCCTCCATGTCTCTACCAGCCATCCCTCCATAGGAGGGCATTCCCTCATAGACCACCACCAGCTCCTTCGCTTGTGAGAAGATCTCCTCGTCGTTGAGGCAAAGGAACCCGCCGATGTTGACCAGGCAATCCTTCTTGCCGCTCATGGTACATCCGTCACCATAGCTGAACATTTCACGTACAATATCGGCAATAGGCTTGTGGGCATACCCCTCCTCCTGCTCACGGATGAAATAGGCATTCTCCACACAGCGGGTGGCATCGAAAAAGACCTTAATGCCATAATGGGCCGTCAACTCCCGCACCTCCCGGATATTGCGCATGCTAACAGGCTGCCCCCCTGCCAGGTTGACAGTCACCGCCAGACAGACGTAGGCGATGTTCTCCGCTCCTTTCTCGTCAATCAGTCGCTGCAGTTTCTTTAGATCGATGTTTCCCTTAAAGGGCAAAGAGAGCGTGGCGTCGTGTGCCTCATCGCAAATCACATCGGCGAAGATGCCCCCGTTTCGCTCCTGGTGATAGCGGGTGGTGGTGAAGTACATGTTACCCGGCACATATTGTCCCGGCCGGATGGCAATCTGGGAGAGCAGGTTCTCCGCCCCTCTACCCTGATGGGTTGGAACCAGGTGGTTGAAACCGAACAGCTCCCGTACGGTCTCTTCCAGGTGAAGGAAATTGCGACTCCCGGCATAAGCTTCATCACCCATCATCATTCCGGCCCATTGGCGGTCGCTCATGGCATTGGTGCCACTGTCTGTGAGCAGGTCGATATAAACATCATCGCTTGGAATCAGGAAGGTATTATAACCTGCTTTTTTGATCACTTTTTCCCTCTCTTCACGGGAGATCATTCTAACAGGTTCTACCGTTTTGATACGAAAAGGTTCGGCGGGATAGTTGTTTTGGTTCATAGTACTGACGTATTTATGGTTTTCTCTTTACAAATGTAGTAAATGTTTGAAGAATCAGCTGGCTGTTTCTCATTTTTTTTACATTCCTCATTTGACCATAGAACGGCAGTTTTATGCTATCTTTGTAACCTTTGTTAGGAACAACTAGATAAAAGGATTTATAATGGTTATAGCAGTAGATTTCGACGGCACCATCGTCGAGCATGCCTATCCGGAGATAGGGAGACCGATTCCATTTGCCATAGATACACTTATGCAGCTACAGAAGGACAACCACAAGTTGATTCTCTGGACCGTCCGTGAGGGTGAGCTGTTGCAGAATGCCATCGATTATTGTGCGGAACGAGGGCTTCATTTTTATGCGGCAAATGCCAACTATCCCGGTGAAGAACGTGAAAATGCCTCCCGTAAGCTGGGTGCCGATCTCTTTATCGATGACCGCAATTTGGGTGGATTGCCCGACTGGGGGGTAATCTATAATGCAGTGAATGCTACCAGAAATGGCGGCAACGCTTTGCAATTGATGGTGGGAGCATCGGCCATGCCTGAACCTAAGAAGCGGCGTGGATTATTCGGTATGAACCGTCGTTGATAAAAAAATGTAATTCATGCCGCGTCAAAATAAAAATGTTAATTACCTTTGCGCCATCTTTACTTACAAATTATAACAGCATGCAACAAGACAGGCAACTCTTTGACATCATAGAAAGAGAAAAAGAGAGACAATTGAAAGGGATCGAGCTGATTGCTTCGGAGAACTTTGTGAGCGAACAGGTGATGCAGGCCATGGGGTCGGTACTCACCAACAAATATGCGGAGGGGTATCCCGGACGACGCTATTATGGCGGTTGTGAGGTGGTGGACCTGAGCGAACAGCTGGCAATCGATCGGTTGAAAGAACTATTTGGTGCAGAGTGGGCAAACGTACAGCCACATTCGGGTGCACAGGCCAATGCAGCTGTCTTCCTGGCTTGCATGAAAGCGGGTGACAAGTTCCTTGGGCTAAATCTTTCACACGGGGGACATCTCTCCCACGGCTCACCTGTTAATTTCTCCGGACTGATGTTCCAACCCATTGCATACAATGTGCGGGAAGAGGACCAGCGGGTCGACTATGTTGAGATGGAAGAACTGGCTCGTAGTGAACGGCCAAAGATGATCATAGCCGGTGCATCGGCCTACTCACGTGAGTGGGATTATGTCCGCATCCGCAAGGTGGCTGACGAGATCGGTGCCATCTTCATGGTGGACATGGCACACCCGGCAGGACTGATTGCCGCGGGGTTACTGGAGAACCCGCTGAAACATGCCCACATTGTCACTTCCACCACACATAAGACATTGCGTGGGCCACGTGGAGGGGTGATCTTGCTGGGGAAAGACTTTGAGAACCCATGGGGCATCACCACACCTAAGGGAGACGTGAAGATGATGTCGGCACTGCTCGACTCGGCAGTCTTCCCCGGCATGCAGGGAGGACCGCTGGAACATATAATCGCTGCCAAGGCGGTCTCTTTCCACGAGGCATTGCAACCCGAATACAAAACCTACCAGGCACAGGTGAAGAAGAACGCCGCAGTGATGTCGCAGGCGTTCATCGACAAGGGGTACAACGTGGTGTCGGGGGGTACCGACAACCATTGCATCCTGGTGGATCTGCGCAGCAAGTTCCCCGACCTGACAGGCAAGGTGGCTGAGAAGTTGCTGGTGGAAGCGGATATCACCACCAACAAGAACATGGTGCCGTTCGACAGTCGCTCGCCATTCCAGACCTCCGGACTGCGGTTCGGAACACCGGCCATCACCACCCGTGGCGGTAAGGAAGAGTTGATGGAGGAGATTGTGGAGATGATCGACATGGTGCTTGCAGATGAATCCAAAATCGCTGTCGTGCGCAACCGGGTGAACAGCACCATGCGGCAATACCCGCTCTTTGCCTGGTAGAGAAGCGGCAAAGCGCTCACCACTGCCGGTGAGTGATCAGTGAACTCGAAACGTTGGGGAATGGTTGAACTGTTCCCCATTTTTTTATACATTTGCATCTAACCGGCATTTGGCCGTGCAATCCCTGATGAATATTCTGCAAACTGACATCAAATTTGTTCCGGGTGTGGGTCCCAAAAGAGCGGAGATCCTCAACAAGGAGATCGATGCTTTTACCCTGGGAGACCTCTTACGCTGGTACCCCTACCGTTACATTGACCGTACGCGGATCTACTATGTGCATGAGATCGACAATGCTCAGGCTTACATACAGTTGAAAGGGAAGATTACCGCGTTCGAGTCCTTCGGTGAGGGACGCCGCCGGCGTCTGGTGGCCCACTTCACAGACGGTACCGGTTTTGTGGACCTGGTCTGGTTTCAGGGAATACGTTTTGTGGAGAGCAAGTACAAGCTTAACCAGGAGTATATCGTCTTCGGGAAGCCTGCGCTCTTTAATGGGAAGTGGAACATCGCACACCCTGACATCGATCCCTTTATGACCGAGTCGGATCGTCCCGAGGGACTGATGGCGATGTACAACACCACCGAGAAGATGAAGAACCATTTTCTCAACTCCCGCACCATGCAGAAGATCATCACGGCCGCCTTCTCGCTCATCAACGAACGGTTGCCCGAGTCGCTCTCTCCCGATGTGGTGAAGGCGGCAGGGTTGATGCCGTTTCACGACGCGCTGGAGAACATCCATTTTCCGAAAACACCCGCGCTGCTGCGTGACGCCGAGTTTCGGTTGAAGTTCGAGGAACTGTTCTACATCCAGCTCAGCATCGTACGCTACGCTTCAGAGCGTAAGGAGAAGTTGAAAGGGTTCATCTTCGGGAAAGTGGGAGACTACCTCCATACTTTTTTCAAGGAACACCTCCCCTTTGAACTGACAAATGCTCAGAAAAGGGTGATCAAAGAGATCAGACGCGATACCGCTACCGGCAGGCAGATGAACCGCCTACTGCAGGGCGATGTGGGCTCTGGCAAGACACTGGTGGCACTTATGTGCATGCTCATTGCCCGCGACAACGGATTTCAGTCGGCACTGATGGCTCCCACCGAGATCCTGGCCTCGCAACATTACGAGACATTTACACAAATGCTGAAGGGGATGAAAGTACGGGTGGAACTTCTGACCGGCTCTACCCGGAAGAAAGAGCGTGAGGCGCTGCACAGCGCACTCCTCTCTGGTGAGATTGACATCCTGATTGGTACCCATGCTTTGATAGAGGATGTGGTGCAGTTCCATAACCTGGGGTTCGTAGTGATCGATGAACAACATCGCTTTGGGGTGGTGCAGCGTGCCAAGCTGTGGGAAAAGAACCAACAGCCGCCTCATGTGCTGGTGATGACCGCCACCCCCATCCCACGGACGCTCGCCATGACGGTCTATGGTGACCTGGATGTGTCGGTGATCGACGAGCTGCCTCCCGGGCGTAAGCCGGTGGAGACACTCCATCGCTACGACAAGAAACGGGGTGCGCTCTACCAGTTCATCCGTGATCAGATTGTGCAGGGTCGACAGGTCTACATCGTCTATCCCCTAATTGAGGAGAGCGAAAAGCTTGATCTAAAGAACCTTGAGGAGGGGTACCTGCATGTGCGGGAAGCCTTTCCGGAGTTCAGTGTCTGCAAGATGCACGGTCGGATGAAGGCGGCGGAGAAAGAGAAGGTGATGCGTCGCTTTGTACAAAATGAGG
>JAAZLV010000183.1 GCA_012799155.1 Bacteroidales bacterium
CTTCATGGGCAAGGCCCCCTCACTGAAAGTGGGTGAACAACTCTCCGGACGCTTCTTCAACGCCTACGGTGATCCCATCGACGGCGGTCCCGTACCGGAAGGCGAGGAACGACCCATCGGCGGTCCCTCGGTGAATCCTGTAAGAAGAAAACAGCCCTCCGAGCTAATCGCTACCGGCATCGCCGGCATCGACCTCAACAATACGCTGGTGTCGGGACAGAAGATTCCCTTCTTTGCCGACCCGGACCAACCTTTTAACCAGGTGATGGCCACTGTGGCACTGCGTGCCAAGGCAGACAAGATCATCCTGGGGGGAATGGGGATGACAAACGACGACTATCTCTTCTTCAAGAACGTTTTCAGCAACGCTGGAGCCCTGGATCGCATCATCTCCTTCATGAATACTACCGAGGATCCGGCGGTAGAGCGATTGCTGGTGCCCGACATGGCACTTACAGCCGCCGAGTATTTCGCAGTGGAGAAGCATGAAAAGGTGCTGGTGCTGCTCACCGACATGACCTCCTATGCCGATGCACTTTCCATCGTCTCCAACCGAATGGACCAGATTCCATCAAAGGACTCGATGCCGGGATCGCTCTACTCCGACCTGGCAAAGATCTACGAGAAGGCGGCGCAGTTCCCCACCGGAGGGTCGATCACCATCGTGGCGGTTACCACCCTCTCGGGGGGCGACATTACCCACGCGGTACCCGACAACACCGGTTACATCACCGAAGGGCAGCTCTTCCTGCGACGTGACAGCGACGTGGGCAAGGTGGTGGTAGACCCGTTCCGCTCGCTTTCACGACTGAAACAGCTGGTACAGGGCAAGAAGACACGGGAAGATCATCCACAGGTGATGAACGCAGCAGTACGTCTTTACTCCGATGCTGCCAACGCCAAGACAAAGCAGGAGAACGGCTTCGATCTGACCGATTACGATGAGCGTACCCTCTCATTTGCAAAAGATTACTCCAAGTTCATTCTGGCAATTGATGTCAACCTCGACACGGAGGAGATGCTCGACAAAACATGGAAGCTGCTGTCAACTCACTTCAAACCCAGTGAGGTGAATATGAAGAAGGAACTGGTGGATAAATACTGGCATTGATGGCAATTAGGTTTCAATATAACAAAACTTCCCGCCAGCAGCTGGAGAAACAGCTGAAGGTGAGGATACGTGCGCTCCCCACCCTGCAGAACAAGGAGACGGCGCTGCGTATGGAGGTGAAGAAAGCCAAAAAGGAGATCGAACTGCTGGATGAAGAACTGGAAAAGAGAATCCAATCTTACGACAAGATGGTTGCCCTCTGGAGTGAATTCGACCCCACACTGATAGCGGTGAAAGATGTGGAACTCAGCAGGAAAAAGATTGCCGGCGTGGTTCTCCCCATCCTCGAGAAAGTGCTGTTTGAAACCAAACCATTCAGCCTCTTCAACAGGCCCAAATGGTTTCTTGATGGGGTGAAAACCGTGGAGGAGCTTGCGGAGATCGGTATCCGCAGAGACTTCAACGAGATCAAATTGAAAAGGCTCGAATATGCCCGCAAGAAGACCACCCAGAAGGTGAATCTCTTTGAGAAGGTGCAGATACCCGGTTATCAGGAGGCAATCCTGAAGATCAAGCGATATCTTGAAGACGAGGAGAACCTCTCCAAATCGTCGCAAAAGATCATGCGCAGTCACCAGGAGAAAAGAAAAGAGGAGGAGGGTAGCATATGGTAGCAAAAATGAAGAAATTCAGCTTCCTTGTATTCCACAGGGACTACAATACCTTCCTGCATGAACTGCGGGAGCTGGGAATGATTCATGTGGTGGAACAGGAGCGCAAGGCACTCGACAGTGAGGAGTTGCAACAATTCATGGCAGAGACACGCCGACTAACCGAAGCCAAAAAAATGCTGGAGAAGGTGACCGACAAGAAGTCGCCACTCACTCCCAAGATTGCCAACGTTGAAGAAGGAATGCTTCTTCCCGATCGAATTGCCGAGATCGAGAACGAAAAATCAACACTCGCACAACAATTGCAGGTGAGTCTGCGGGAACGTGAGTCACTGCGTCCCTGGGGCAATTTTGACCCTGAAAACATTGAACGGCTGGAGGAAGCGGGATATCGTGTCAACCTCCTCGTCGTGCCGGATAAAGCATACAATCCTGAGTGGGAAGAGCGCTATAACGCCATGATAATCCACCGTGAAGGATCGAAGAGCTATTTCATCACCATCACCAAAGAAACAGATCTGGCCGACAAGCTCAACCTGGAGGAAATGAAGCATCCCGAGTTGTCACTGCTGGAGCTCGACAAGCTGATTGTCGCCCTGAAAAAGCGAATCAGTGAGAAAGAAGAGGCACTCAAGCAGTTGACAGCCGACCTGCCCTCACTGGAGGCGGCAATAAAAGAGTTGAACACCCGCATCTTCTTCACCCGTGTGGCGCACAGCGCCACCCCTGTAGCCGATGAGAAGCTGCTGTTGCTGCAGGGGTGGGCCCCCGCCGCCAGGGAGCAAGAGATCACAGCCTATCTGGAAGCACAGGAGGCCTACTACGAGACTGCAGAGCCGCAACCGGAAGATGATGTCCCCATCATGTTTGCCAACAACCGCTTCACCCGTCTCTTCGAGCCGATCGCTGAGCTCTACATGCTGCCGAAGTACAACGAGATTGACCTCACCCCCTTCTTCGCTCCCTTCTATATGATCTTCTTCGGTCTCTCACTGGGCGATATCGGTTACGGCACCTTCCTGCTGGTCATCTCCACCCTGGCGATGATTTTCATGAAGAAAATTGGTAAAACCATGAAGGGAATGATGAGGCTCGTGCAGATCCTGGGAGCATCCACCATGGTGTGCGGGCTCCTAACCGGTGGGTTCTTCGGCTTCAATATTTACGAGACCAATATCCCCTTCTTCGAGAAGATGAAGGATCAGGTCTACTTCGACAATCAGCAAATGTTCGTACTCTCTCTGATCCTGGGGGTGATACAGATTCTCTTCGGCATGTTCCTGAAGATCTTCAACCGCATCCGACAATTCGGCTTCATGCACGCCCTCTCCACCATCGGATGGGTCATACTGTTGCTGAGCGTGATCATGGCTGTACTTTTACCGGACGTGATGCCTATGGGTGGAACGGTTCACATGGCGGTGTTGGGTGCTTCAGCCATCCTGATCCTCTTCTTCAATGCCCCGGGCAAGAACCCGCTGCTCAACCTGGGACTGGGACTCTACGACACCTACAACATGGCGACCGGATTGCTTGGCGACGTGCTCTCCTACGTCCGTCTCTTCGCGCTGGGTCTCTCGGGAGGTATCCTGGCCACCGTCTTCAACAGCCTGGCCCTCGGTCTGAAGCCGGACAACGTGGTGACCGGGTCGCTGGTCTTCCTGATCATCTTCCTCTTCGGTCATGCCATGAACATCTTCATGAACGTACTGGGTGCCATCGTGCACCCCATGCGTCTCACCTTCGTGGAGTTCTACAAGAATGCGGAATTCACCGGAGGAGGGAAACGGTACGAACCTTTTAAGAAGTAGAGATGGAACGCTAGACAGCAATGTGATAGGAAAGTAATAAAAGAAACTACCAAGTATTCAGAAACCAATAGATAAACAAATAAACAACAATTTACAACATGGACAGCAACTTATTAATTGCCTATATCGGCATCGGAATCATGATCGCCCTCTCGGGTATCGGCAGCGCCTACGGGGTAACCATCGCCGGCAACGCGGCAGTAGGCGCACTAAAGAAAGACAGCAGCAAATTCGGTAACTTCCTCGTGCTGACGGCACTCCCCGGCACGCAGGGTCTCTATGGCTTTGCGGGTTTCTTCATGTTCCAGAGCTACTTCAGCGTGCTGACTCCCGAGATCTCCTCAATCCAGTCAGCAGCGGTGCTGGCAGGTGGTCTTGCACTCGGCCTGATCGGTCTCTTCTCTGCCATCCGTCAGGGTCAGGTATGTGCGAACGGAATCACAGCCATCGGACAGGGACACAATGTCTTTGGCAACACACTTATTCTTGCAGTGTTCCCCGAACTCTATGCCATCGTGGCACTGGCAGGAGTCTTCCTGATCGGTACCGCCGTAGCTTAATCCTGCATCACAAATCAAAAAAAGAGGCCGTCTCATAACATCGCATGAGACGACCTTTTTTTTGTTTTTACATTGCTATTAGAGTTACCCTGTTTCA
>JAAZLV010000184.1 GCA_012799155.1 Bacteroidales bacterium
CATCTCAAAACCTTTCGGCTCGGGTAATTTCACCGCATCCCCCTTGTCGTTGAGCAGTGTGTCGGTAAGTGGATTGAAACAGAGATCGCCAGCGATGGTGAGTGCAGCCACCAGCTCGGGAGAGGTTACAAAAGCATGAGTGTTCGGATTGCCATCATTGCGCTTTGCAAAGTTACGATTGAAGGAGGTAACGATGGAGTTGGGACGGTTGTCCGCCACATCATCACGTTTCCACTGTCCAATACAGGGGCCACAGGCATTGGCGATGATGGTGGCACCCGCCTTGTCAAACTCATCCAGGATACCATCGCGTTCGGCGGTGTAGCGTATCTGTTCCGAGCCCGGATTGATTAGAAACTGTGCCTTCACTGGCACTCCATGTTCACGTGCATGCTGCACAATGGAAACTGCACGGGTGAGGTCTTCATAGGAAGAGTTGGTGCAGGATCCAATCAATCCCACCTCCATCTTGCGGGGATAGTTGTTCTTGCGAACCACCTCTGCAAACTCGGAAATGGTGTAAGCTGCATCGGGGGTGAATGGACCGTTGATATGAGGTTCCAACTCCGAGAGATCGATCTCGATCAACTGATCATAATATTGAGCTGGATCGGCCAACACTTCCGGATCAGGCTGCAGATGCTCCATGATGCGACGTGCCTCGTCGGCCACATCTTTGCGACCGGTACTTTCTAGATATTGGGCCGACTTCTCGTCGAAGGGGAAGATGGAAGTAGTGGCTCCCACCTCGGCACCCATGTTGCAGATGGTACCCTTACCTGTTGCCGAGAGGGATTCAGCCCCCTCACCGAAGTATTCGATGATGGCGTTGGTGCCTCCCTTTACGGTGAGGATACCGGCCACCTTGAGAATCACATCTTTGGGGGAGCTCCATCCGGAAAGCTTCCCGGTGAGTTTCACCCCGATTAGCTTGGGCATCTTCAGCTCCCAGGGCAGACCGGCCATTACATCAACAGCGTCGGCACCACCCACACCGATGGCAATCATACCCAATCCACCTGCATTGGGTGTATGAGAGTCTGTACCGACCATCATTCCTCCCGGGAATGCGTAGTTCTCCAATACAACCTGGTGGATGATGCCAGCTCCAGGTTTCCAGAAGCCAATTCCGTATCTGTTGGAGACATCCTTCAGGAACTCGTATACCTCACGGTTGGTGATGTTGGCGGTCTCAAGGTCACTCTCGGCATTATGGTAGGCCTGTATCAAGTGGTCACAATGCACTGTGGAGGGTACCGCAACACTGGTGCGACCGGAATTCATCAACTGCAACAGGGCCATTTGGGCAGTAGCATCCTGCATCGCCACCCTGTCGGGTGCGAAATCCACATAGTCGGATGCTCGCTTATAGTTGATAAGTGGCACTCCAGGGGAGAGATGGGAGAACAAAATCTTCTCAGTAAGCGTCAGCGGACGTTGCAGGTTCTCTTTTGCTTTTTTAATTCTTTCTGGCAAATTCGCATAGACCCTGCGAATCATTTCAATATCGAAAATCATACGGGTTAAGTGGTTTAAATATGTTTTGTTTAATATGGATGCTTAAAGCGGCAATTTCACTTTTTAACAAATTTGACAGCCGAAATGTTCGCCCGCAGAGGGCTAAAATGAGGATTAAGTAACTCTACAGAGGAGAATTATTGGATCGATCAGTTGTAGGTGCCTGAGAGGTGGGGTATCTGGAAGATTTTTCAACCGTTTCGGGTTTAAGGGATAGAGTTTTGAAAAGGAGCGAACATCAACAACAAGAGCCCCCTTTATGTTCAGCAAAAGTGCCATAATTTCCGAAAATAATCCTTAACTTTGCGAATTCATTGGGCAGAGAAGATGAAACATCTGAAAAAAACCATCGTTTCATGATCACACACAAGGGAATCATTGAGAAGATTAACGGAAAGAAGATTACTGTTCGCATTCTTCAACAATCGGCCTGCAGCAGTTGCCACGCCAAGGGAGCCTGTACGTCTGCAGACTCGAAGGAGAAGTTTGTCGACATCGCCGACCACTCCGGACAGTTCACCCTTCATGAGCAGGTGATCATTGAAGCAAAGGAGTCGATTGGCTACAAAGCTGTATTCTGGGCATTCATGCTCCCGCTATTGATTCTCATCGCCATGCTTGTACTAACCACAAACATATGGCACTTCAGTGAGACAGAGGCGGCACTCAGTTCGTTACTGGCCCTGGCACCTTACTACCTTCTTCTCTACCTGATGCGCAACTACATGGCACACACCTTTCAATTCAGTATTAAAAAAAACCATTAATCAGCAATTATGAGTGTAATCCTTACTGCCGTAGCCACCTTGGGCGCCATTGGCGCAGGAAGCGCCGGCATCCTATACCTGGTAAGTCAGAAGTTCAAAGTAGAGGAGGACCCTCGCATCCAAGAGGTGCAGGACACCCTTCCAGCAGCCAATTGTGGTGGTTGTGGCTTTCCCGGCTGTGCTGCCTTCGCCGCCGCCTGTGTGAATGCCGACTCTCTGGAGGGGCTCAACTGCCCCGTAGGGGGAGAGGTCACCATGGATCGGGTGGCAGCCATTCTGGGTCAGACCGCAACCAAGGCGGCAAAAAAGATAGCTGTGGTACGCTGTAGCGGCACCTGTGAAGAGCGTCCCCGCCTCAATCAGTATGACGGTGTCTCCAACTGCTCCATTGCAGCGGCACTATACGGTGGTGACACCGGTTGCTCCTTCGGCTGTCTGGGCCTGGGCGATTGTGAGGAATCATGCACGTTTGATGCCATCCACATCAACCCGCTGACCTTGTTACCTGAGGTGGTGGAGGACAAGTGCACCGCTTGCGGTGCATGCGTGAGAGCCTGCCCCAAGGATATCATCGAACTGCGCAAGCAAGGTCCCAAGTCGCGTCGCATCTATGTGAGCTGCGTCAACAAGGACAAGGGAGCTGTGGCGAAGAAAGCCTGCAACGTGGCCTGTATAGGTTGCAGCAAGTGCCAACAGGCATGTCCTTTCGAAGCAATTACCATTGAAAATAACCTGGCATATATCGACGACGACAAATGTCGACTCTGCCGCAAGTGTGTGGTGGTCTGTCCCACCCACTCAATTCTGGAGCTTCACTTCCCGCCCCGCAAAGAGACACCTCCTGCAGCCAAAGAGGAAGAAGCAATCGCAAACGCATAAGAAAAAAAACATATGTTAAAGAGTTTTCGTATTGGCGGTATTCACCCCAAAGAGAACAAGCTCTCTGCCGGAATGGCCATACAATCCATTGCCCTTCCAGCACAGGTGGTGATACCGCTCTCGCAACACATCGGGGCACCCTGCCAGCCGATCGTCAAGAAGGGAGACAAGGTGAAAGTGGGTACCCTCATCGGCAAGAGTGTCGGTTTTGTCTCTGCTCAGATCCACTCATCAGTTTCCGGCACGGTACTGAAGATCGACAAGGCAATGGATGCCAGCGGCTACAAACGCGACGCTGTCTTCATCAATGTGGAGGAGGATATATGGGAGGAGCAGATAGACCGCTCGGAAGCGCTGGTCACCGAATGCAACCTCTCTGCGAAAGAGATTCTGGAGAAAATCGCTGCCGCCGGTATCGTGGGCATGGGTGGTGCCACCTTCCCCACCCACGTGAAGCTTACACCCCCACCCGGCATGAAGGCGGAGGTGCTGATCATCAACGGTGTGGAGTGTGAGCCTTACCTCACTTCAGACCATCAGCTAATGATGGAGAAGAGCGATGAGATACTGGTGGGTATCACCCTGGTGATGAAAGCACTCAACGTGCAGCGCGCCATCGTCGGCATCGAGAACAACAAGAAGGATGCAGTGGCTCTCTTCACAAAGAAAGTAAAAGCCTATCCTGGCATCGAGGTACAGCCACTGAAAGTGCAGTACCCACAGGGAGGCGAGAAACAGTTGATCGACGCGCTGACCGGTCGTCAGGTACCCTCCGGGGCGCTCCCCATTTCGGTGGGGGCAGTAGTGCAGAACGTGGGTACCCTCTTTGCCATCTACGAGGCAGTGCAGAAAAACAAACCGCTTATAGAGCGGGTAGTAACTGTCACAGGCAAGGAGGTGCAGCGCCCCTGCAACCTGCGTGCCCGCATTGGGACCCCCCTCACGACACTGATCGATGCTGCCGGGGGAATACCCGAGAGTACCGGCAAGGTGATCAGTGGTGGCCCCATGATGGGCAAGGCACTGGCATCGATTGATATTCCCGTCGCAAAAGGTACCTCGGGAATCCTGATCGTGCCCACACTTGAAGCAAAGCGTAAGGCGATGAAAGATTGCATTCGTTGCGGTAAATGCGTGCAAGTATGCCCCATGGGGCTCAACCCCACCCTGCTGATGAACCTCACCGAGTATGAGGTGTGGGACCGGGCTGAGAAAAACGCAATCACAGACTGCATAGAATGCGGTTCCTGCAGCTACACCTGTCCCGCCGACCGGCCACTGCTCGACTATATCCGCCTGGGCAAGGGCAAAGTGAACGGCATCATCAGAGCCAGAAAAAATTAACACCAAGGGATAAAACTGATTATGGAACAAAAACTGATCGTCTCACCCTCACCGCATGTGCACAGCGGCGACACCATTCCCAAAAACATGTACGCCGTACTGATCGCCCTGATACCGGCGTTCCTTGTGGCCCTCTATACCTTCCGTCTTGATGCGCTGCTGATCACCGCCCTCTCGGTACTCTTCTGCGTTGGTTTTGAATACCTGATCGTGCGGTTTGTCATGAAGAAGGAGCCCTCCATCCTCGACGGCTCAGCAATCATCACAGGCGTACTGCTTGCCTTCAATGTCCCCTCCGGCCTGCCGATATGGATTTTGGCACTGGGCGCTCTCTTCGCCATCGGCGTGGTGAAGCTTACCTTCGGGGGTCTTGGCAACAATATCTTCAATCCTGCTATTGCGGGACGTATATTCCTCTTGATCTCCTTCCCGGCACAGATGACCAACTGGCCCTCAACGGCTATGGCTGTCGAGACCACCGATGCAGTGAGCTCTGCCACCGTCCTGGGTTTGCTGAAGCAGGCACCTGAAGCACTGCCTAACCTGCAACAGATGTTCCTGGGCTTGGAGCCCGGATCGTTGGGTGAGATGAGTGCCGCCGCGCTGCTGCTGGGACTCGTCTACCTGCTCTGTAAGAGGGTGATCACCTGGCATATACCGGTTTCTATTCTGGTTACCGTGGCCCTCTTCACCGGAATCCTCTTCCTGATCGATCCCCTGCCACAGTACAACCCGCTGATACACCTCTTTTCAGGAGGACTGATGCTCGGGGCAATCTTCATGGCTACCGACTATGTCACTTCGCCTCTCACCAAAAAGGGGATGATCATTTTTGGAGCCGGCATTGGCTTTGTCACCGTGGCAATTCGCCTCTGGGGTGCCTACCCTGAGGGAATCTCGTTTGCTATCCTGCTTATGAACGCCTTTACACCACTCATCAACACTTATACTACACCTAAACGATTCGGGGAGGCAGTGAAACATGGCTAAAATAAAATCTTCATTCAGGAACATGTTCCTTTCGCTATCGCTCATCTGTCTTACAGTGTCTCTGCTGCTGTCACAGGTGAACAGGATGACCGCGACACCCATTGCCGAAGCGAAGGCAATGAAACTGCAGAATGCCATCCGCGAGGTGGTACCTGCTTTTGACAATGACCCGGTGGCTGAGGCCTACCGGATGGCCGACGGCAGTGGTGACTCGCTGCTGGTCTACCCTGCGAAGCAAGGTGGCGAGTTGGTGGGCTTCGCGCTCAACAGTTACTCCAACAACGGTTTCAGCGGTAACATACAAATCATGGTGGGCTTCGACATGGAGCACCGCATTGTAAACTACTCCGTGCTGCAGCATGCCGAGACTCCCGGACTGGGCTCCAAGATGACGGAGTGGTTCCGCGATCTCACCAAACCGGAACAGTCGGTTATCGGCAGGGATCTCTCAAAGGGCGCACTCACTGTAACCAAAGATGGGGGTGACGTGGATGCCATCACTGCGTCGACAATTACCTCACGCGCTTTTTTAGAGGCGGTGAACAAGGCTTACGCGGTTTATAGCGGAAGCATGGAGAATACCTGGTCCGGTGCTACAACCGCAACGGAAAATGAAACAGAAGAAACAACAAAGGAAGGAGGACCCAGCAATGAATAAGAGTCTAAAAATACTGCTTAACGGCATCATCAAGGAGAACCCCATCTTCGTTTTACTGTTGGGGATGTGTCCCACACTGGCCACCACCAGCTCCGCCATCAACGGGATGAGCATGGGACTCGCCACCATGTTCGTACTGATTTGCTCCAATGCAGTGATCTCGTTACTGAAAAACGTCATCCCCGACATGGTGCGTATTCCTGCCTTTATTGTGGTTATCGCCACCTTCGTTACCATCATCGAAATGATGATGAACGCCTACGTGCCTGCTCTGGCCGACAGTCTGGGCATCTTCATCCCGCTGATCGTTGTCAACTGCATCGTGCTTGGACGTGCTGAATCTTTTGCCTCCAAAAACGGTGTACTCTCATCCATCTTCGACGGTGTGGGAATCGGTCTGGGTTTCACCCTGGCACTCTCATTGCTGGGGGCTTCACGCGAACTACTGGGCACAGGAAAGATCTTCTCACTGAAAATCTACCCCGAGCAGTACGGATCGCTGATCTTCGTACTGGCGCCGGGTGCTTTTATCGTGTTGGGTTACCTGATCGCACTTTTCAATAGATTGCAACAAAAAAAGGCGTAAACAACTAAGAAACTTTCATCATGGAATATATCGGAATCATCATCGTAGCCATTTTCGTCAACAACGTGGTGTTGTCGCAATTCCTCGGAATCTGCCCCTTTCTGGGTGTCTCAAAGAAGGTGGATACCGCTATCGGAATGGGGCTGGCTGTCACCTTCGTACTCACAATAGCCACGATCGTCACTTTTCTGTTACAAAAAGGCATTCTTGAACCTTTCAACCTGCAGTATCTGCAAACCATCACCTTTATCCTGGTTATTGCCGCATTGGTACAGATGGTGGAGATTATTCTCAAGAAAATCTCACCGGCACTTTACCAGGCACTGGGTGTCTTTCTCCCACTGATTACCACCAACTGTGTCATACTAGGTGTGGCCTTGCTGGTGATTCAGAAGGATTTCAGCCTTATAGAGTCGGTGGTTTATGCGATTGCTACCGCCATTGGATATGCAATGGCACTCATCATCTTCTCGAGCATCCGCGAACAATTGGCACTCACCAAAGTACCCAAGTCAATTCAGGGCATACCGGTGGCACTCATTACTGCAGGCATCATCGCCATGGCCTTCATGGGCTTCTCCGGAATCGACCAGGTTTTCAAGTAGTGAAAAACGTTGTGAGGTTGGCAGGCAGGTCATTCAGACAGTCCCTGGTTCTTGGTTTTTGAAACATTACATTAAAACTGACAACTGACATCTGAATTATCTGCCTATTTGTTAAACCATCAGGAGAAAATGGTGTCATATGGTTAAATAAATGATGTTACACCCTTTAACAACAACTGATATGAAAGCTTTAAAAACCAACCTCATCCTCACAGCCATCGTCCTGATGCTTACTTCCTGCTACGCTAGCCGTAGCGCATATGCACAGGGAGGATACTACGACGATTATAACGATGGTTATGTTTCCTATAACGAGTATGACAACTACAACAATGGAGGGGTCAGCTTCAATCTCTTCTACAATGAGCTGAGCCCTTACGGCAGTTGGATCAACCACCGAGCACATGGCCGGGTATGGATCCCCAACGTGGGAGGTAACTTCCATCCATATGCTACCAACGGATATTGGGTGATGACCGACTACGGCAACACCTGGGTCTCCGACTACTCCTGGGGATGGGCACCGTTCCACTACGGAAGATGGTACTATGACGACTACTACGGATGGGCATGGGTTCCCGGTTACGAATGGGCACCAGCCTGGGTTAGCTGGAGAAGTGGTGGTGGATACTACGGATGGGCACCCATGGGCCCCGGCATCAACATAAACATCAACATCAACCTGCCGGCCCGCTACTGGACCTTCCTGCCCAACAGATATATGTACTACCGCAACATGCATCGTCACTACAACCGCTACAGCCCGGCGATTTACAACAGGACCACCATCATCAACAACACCTATGTCTACAATGACAACCGGTATTACAGTGGTCCCACCGCCAGCGACTTCCGCCGTGAAACCGGCAGGACAGCGACCGTACGGCGTTTGGAAAGCAGCGCCAACCGTTCCGGCAGAGCCTCCGCACGGGTTAGCAACAACGCGGTACAGGTCTATCGTCCCGATGCAACCAACGGCAGGACAACCACTAACAGGGAAGCGGTAAATCAGCGCAGTAGCACTACTACACGTCAGGCTACTCCCAACGCTACTACAAGAAGCACTACTTCAAACCGCAACAACACTGTAGGCACCGAGAGCGCACCCCGCAGCAACAGCAGTGTAGCAACACCGCAACGCAGCACAACAACGAACCGCAACACAACGGTACGCACACAGAGCACCACGCGCAGCAACAGTAATGTAGCAACGCCGCAGCGTAACAACAGCAGTGTAGCAACACCGCAGCGCAACACGACATCGAACCGCAATACAACCGTACGCACGCAGAGCACCACGCGCAGCAACAGCAATGTAGCAACACCGCAGCGCAGTACCAGCACAAACAACAGAAACAGTACGGTGCGCACTCAAAGCACAACCCGCAGCAATAGTGCTACAACCCGCTCTTCATCACAGAGCAGTAACCGAGAGAGCAGCAGCTCCGGAAGAAGTTCCGGAAGAAGGTAAAGAGTTGAAGGGTGTATGAAACGTCAGAGGCCTTCCCGCTAGGGAAGGCCTCTTTATTTTACTTATCGATCCATCTGCGTGTCAGATCACCGTAAGCTTCGATGCGTCGGTCACGGAAGAAGGGCCACCAGCGACGTACATTCTCTGTTCTCTGCTTAACGATCTCTACAATCTGCTCTACTTCATCATCCGTGGCAGCCTGCCACAGCATCTCACCCTGGGGACCGCACACAAAACTGCTTCCCCAGAAACGAATGCCACCAGTCTGTTCCGACGGGTCCGCTTCATAACCGGTTCGGTTCACTGCAATCACGGGCAACCCGTTTGCAACAGCATGACCACGCTGCACCGTCACCCAGGCATCCCGCTGTCGCATTTGTTCCTCAGGGCTGTCCGATGTCTCCCAGCCGATGGCGGTTGGATAAATCAACAGCTCTGCACCTGCAAGAGCCATTAACCTTGCTGCTTCCGGATACCACTGGTCCCAGCAGACCAGCACCCCAAGACGTCCTGCCGAAGTATCGATGGGTTGAAACCCCAGGTCGCCGGGAGTGAAATAGAACTTCTCATAATAGGCAGGATCATCGGGGATATGCATCTTGCGATAGACTCCGGCAATGGAACCGTCTTGCTCCATCACCACCGAACTGTTATGATAGAGACCTGCCGCCCGTTTCTCGAAGAGAGAGAGCACAATCACTACCTGCAGCTCTGCTGCAAGTAGACCAAATCGTTCTGTAGAAGGGCCGGGAATGGTCTCAGCCTGATCAAACAGGCTTGTCTCCTCCGTTTGGCAAAAGTAGAGACCGTTGTGCAGCTCCTGCAGAACAATCAATTCGGCACCTTGACCTGCCAGCTTCCTTATTTTTGATTCGAGTCGGGAGATGTTATCATCTCGGTTCCCGCTGTTTGCTTGTTGTATGATTCCTATCTTCATCACTGTTGGTTTGAGGTTCGTACGTTAGTATGTCAGTGAACATGAAAGCTGAATGGTTACAGCTTAAATCCGATATCCAATGCCCCCTTCGGCAGTTGCATCGTGACACAGTGTAGTGAGCCGTGCTGCCTGATCAGGGGAGAGCAATCCACGCCAATCACCTCCCTGTCGGGGAAAGCCTGTTGCAATTGCCGGAGCGCCATCTCATCCTTACCGGTCCCATAAAAGGGAATCAGGACAGCATTGTTCAGGATCAGGAAATTGGCATAAGTAGCCGGTAACCGTTCTCCCTCGCTATATACGGCGTCAGCCATGGGAAGGGGCACAAGCCGATAGGGTTCACCGGTAACGGTGACAAAATCCCGCAACTCCTGCTCCATCGCACTGAGAGCCTCATAATGTTCGTCGGAAACATCATCACACTTCACATAAGCGATTGTGCGAGGATCACAAAAACGAGCTAGTGTATCTACATGACTGTCTGTATCATCACCTGCCAGGTAGCCGTGATTCAACCAGAGCACTCTTGCGATGCCCAACATCTCTTTCAGGGCTTCCTCTATCTCCTGCTGCGTCATCGGCTGGTTGCGGTTGGGTGCCAGCAGACAGGCAGAAGTGGTGAGGAGTGTACCTTCACCATCCGACTCCAGTGAGCCACCTTCAAGGATGAAGTTGAGCCGGTTCTGATAAGTAGCCGAAGGATGAAAAATGCCCTTACTGAAGAGTTGACCGTTGATCAGGTTGTCCCTGTCGGCCGCAAACTTGAGTCCCCAGCCATTGAAGCCGAAATCGGCCACCACAGGAGATCCGTCACGAAACAGTGTAATGGGTCCATGATCGCGTGCCCAGGTATCGTTTGAAGAAATCTCAACCGTGATCAGGTTTTTCTGTTCCTCTTCGGTAAAGAGGGGAGTGATGTCCAATCCCGGAGGCACCAATGCCAGAAGCTTTTCTCGTCGCAGAATCTCTTTAGAGATGGCCAGGAAAGTACGGGTAACATCCTCCAGCATGGGAGCCCAGTCGCTTTCACAATGGGGCCAGGTGATCATTACTGCCTCCTGTGGATGCCATTCAGCCGGAAAAACCAACTGAGCCATGATCATCCCTCCATGTTGCTGCGGACAATGCCACGACTTGAAGAGCGAACAAAGTCAAGAATCAGGTCGCGATCCTCGGAGGCAGGCAGATCCTGTTCGATACGCTCCACAGCTTGTGAGATGTTGTATCCTGAAAGGTAAAGGGTACGGTAGATCTCCTGAATGCCATTGATCCGCTCGCTGGTGAATCCCCTGCGGCGCAGACCAACGATATTGAGTCCCACATAGGAGATCGGCTCACGACCCACCATCACGAATGGCGGAATATCCTTTGCAATCTTGGAGCCACCCTGTATCATCACGTGGCGGCCGATCTTGGTGAACTGATGCGCCAGTGAGCCTCCACTCACGATGGCATAGTCGTCGATCTCGATCTCGCCCGCAAGTTGTGTGGTGTTGCCCAGAATCACATAATCTTTCAGCTCACAGTCGTGTGCCACATGGCTATAAGCCATGATCAGACAGTTGCTGCCCACCTTTGTGTACCCCTTGGAGGCGGTGCCTCTGTTCACGGTGGCACATTCACGAATGGTGGTATTGTCACCTATGATGGCCGTGGTCTCCTCACCCTGGAATTTTAAATCCTGCGGGATACCGGCAATGGTGGCGTGCGGGAAGATGACACAGTTTTTGCCGATGCGGGCTCCGGAAAGGATGGTAGCTTGCGTCATCACGCGTGTGCCGTCACCAATCTCAGTGTTGGCATCTACATAGGCAAAGGGTTCCACGATCACGTTCTCCCCCAGTTTGGCTTCAGGATGAACGAAAGCCATCGATGAAATACTGCTCATAAAAAGTATAGTTCAGTTAATTCTATTTGTTCTTGATAATCTGCGCGGTGAAGTCGGCTTCCGAAACAACCTTGTCTCCGATAAAAGCGAGTCCTCGCATGGTGGCGATGCCTCTGCGCATCTCCGAGGTAAGCTCTACCCGGAAGAGGATGGTATCGCCTGGCACCACCTTGTGGCGGAACTTCACGTTATCTATCTTCAGAAAGTAGGTGGAATAACGCTCCGGCTCATCCAGTTTGGCAAGTACCAACAGTCCCCCGGTCTGAGCCATAGCTTCAACCTGCAGCACTCCCGGCATTACCGGTTCCTGTGGGAAGTGACCGGTGAAGTATGGTTCGTTGGTAGTGATGTTTTTCACCCCCACAATGAAGGTGTCGGTCATCTGAATCACCTTGTCCACCATCAGGAAGGGGTAGCGATGGGGCAGCAACTCCCGTATCCGGTTGTTGTCCATCACAGGCTCAGACTTCAAATCATATATCGGTGGCTGCACTTCGTTGAGCTTGATATCCTTGCGGATCATCCTGGCCAGCTGGTTGTTGATCTTGTGCCCCGGTTTGTGGGCGATGAGACGTCCCTTTATCGGCTTACCGATGAGCGAAATGTCACCGATGATATCTAGCAGCTTGTGGCGTGCCGGTTCATTGGGGAATGCCAGCTTGCGATGGTTGAGGTAACCCAGTTCATCGGCATTGTGATGGGGTACCCCCAATTCATCGGCAATCTCATCGAGTTCTTTCTGGGAGAGTTTTTTCTCATAGATCACGATGGCATTGTCGAGGTTGCCACCCTTGATCAGTCCAGCTTTTCTCAGTTGTTCAATTTCACGGACAAACACAAACGTGCGACAGGAGGCGATCTCCTTCTCAAAATCGGTCACCGTATCCATCGATGCCGACTGGTTGGGGATATATTGCGAGTCGAATTCGATGAAGGAATTGATACAGAAGGCGTCATCCGGAAGCAGTGTCAGCTTGGAACCTGTTACGGGATCAGTTACCTCCATCTTGTTGCGTACGATATAGTAATCCTTGTCTTTGTCCTGTTCGATGATCCCTGCTTTACGAATCTCCTGCACATATTCAATGGCACTGCCGTCGAGGATGGGAAATTCGGAGGCATTCACGTCAATAAGACAGTTGTCAATACCAAGTGCATAGAGTGCTGAGAAACCATGCTCGATGGTGCTCACCGTGATATTTCCTTTACCCAGTACAGTACCACGTTGCGTGTTGACCACATATTCAGCCAATGCATCAATTACAGGTTGACCTTCCAGATCCACCCGCCGGATTTTGTATCCATGATCCTCTGGTGCAGGATTGAAGGTTACGATGATGTCCTGACCGGTATGAAGTCCGATGCCTTGCAGTGTGAAGCTGTTTTGTAATGTTCTCTGTTTCACTGTATCCTATTTTATATTACACATTTTCGGAATTTGTGTGCAAATATACAACCAAAAGCAGGAA
>JAAZLV010000025.1 GCA_012799155.1 Bacteroidales bacterium
AACATCACCTACAATGCGCAACCTACAGAGTGGATCAGCCTGATGGCTGCCTACACCCACACCGTGGCAAAGGATGTGACAGGTATGCCCGGCTCGAATGCTGAATCTGCATTTACCTATGTGCCCACAGTTGAAGGCCCCAACCACATCAAGTTGCACAACTCTCAATACACCACACCCGATCGTCTTGTTGCAGCACTGACTGCCAAAGACAAGAGCGGCAATCACTACAGCTTTATTTACGAAGGATGGCGCGGTGGTGCCAACTACTCCTACATGACGGCGAACGATATCAACGGTGACGGTTACAACTACGATGCCATCTATGTGCCAACCGATGAAGAGGTTGCAAATGGACAGTTCCGTTTCGTATCGCCCGACGACCAGGCCCGTTTCATGGATTACGTGCATGGCAACAGTTATTTGAAGAACCAGCAAGGCAAGTATGCAGAAGCCTACAGCGTTTACTCTCCCTGGGTACATCGCATCGACTTCAGCTACAAACACGATTTCGTGCTTAATGCAGGCAACAACGAACACAAACTGCAGCTGAGCCTGGATATCAAGAACGTGATGAACCTGTTCAACTCCAGCTGGGGTGTAGGCAAATACCTGAACCCGGAAATTGGTTCGGAAGCCCGCATCCTCAAGTATGAAGGAGTGGATGCAGAGGGTGTGGCCACCTTCTCTACTCCCTCTTCCATCCATGGTGAGACCGAAACATTCACGCCAAGCTACTCACTGGGTCAGACCTGGTATGCATCGATTGGTATCAAGTATATTTTCAACTAATTAAACGTAAAGTCGATATGAAATTACAATATTTATTTCCACTCTTCATCGCGATGCTTGCACTGATGACAAGTTGTGAAGATGAAGCATCGATGACCCTGCTGGATGAAATTCAGGTCTCTTCCTCATACGTCTCTATTCCTGTGGAGGGAGGTTCTACAACCATTACCGTAACCACGCAGGATAGCTGGACGATTGAGAAGGTAACCACCGATAAGAACAAGGTCGAGTGGCTCACAATATCTGCCACTTCAGGCAGTGCCGGCGAGTCTCAAATTACCTTTGAAGCCCCATCTGCCCTTGATGGCCGCACGGCAGAGGTGCTGCTTAAAAGTGGTGACAAAACACAACGCATCAATGTGATTCAAGGACTGGCTGTGATATCAGAGGCTTCAGTTTCAGAAGTCAGATCAGGTCCCGACGGAAAAACTTTCCTGGTGTCAGGTGTGGTTACTGCCATATCAAATACTGTGTATGGTAACTGGGATTTGACCGATGAAACCGGTACAATCTATATCTATGGTACGCTTGATTCGAAAGGTGCCACGAAAAACTTCCTGAGTTGGGGTCTTGAAGTGGGAGATGAGGTGACAATACAAGGACCGAAATCTACTTACAGCGGATCACCCCAAATGGTGGATGTAACGGTTATCAACATCAACAAGTCGCTTATAAAAGTGGATTCTGTTGAAAACGAACTGCTGCCTGTTGAAGGGGGTGAATTCACCGCATACCTCACCTGCAAGGGTGAAGGTGTATCGGTGGAGATTCCGGAAGATGCCAAGTCATGGTTGTCCATCTCCTCCATCGAATCGGCCGGCACGAATGCCGTGGTGAAGTTCAATGCCACTGCCAATGAAGGCGGCGACCGTGAAACCACCCTCACATTCCGCACCACCTCTGAAGGCAAGAACTACAGCACCGAAACAACGCTGACACAGAAAGGTGCCATCGTTGAGGTATCGATTGCCGAATTTCTGGCCGCTGAAGTGGGCAATACACAATATCGCCTGACCGGTGTGATTACCGATATTGCCAATACCAAATATGGCAACTTGTACCTGAGGGATTTCTCTGGCGAAACCTATGTCTATGGCATTGCAGATTTCGAAAGCAAAGGGCTTAAAGAGGGTGACATCATCACAATTATTGGGAAACGTGCCGCTTATAAGGATGCACCCCAGGTAGGCGGAGCCGTGTTGGAAAGCGTGATCCCGGTAACTGTTGCTACCATCGCCGAGGTGCTGACAAAACCTGACTCCAGCCAGGACTACTATATGGTCACCGGTGAAATTACCTCTATAGCAAATGAGGTTTATGGTAATGTCTATTTGAAGGACGGTGAAAGTGAAATTTACGTGTATGGCGTTTATCCGGGATATGGTGCCACCGGTGATTTCCGGAAAAACCTGTTGGCAGACAACGATATCAAGGTTGGAGATATGCTGACTGTGATTGCCCCGAAAAGCTCTTACAACGGAGTCCCTCAGCTTGCAAATGGTTTCTATTTCAGCCACGAGAGTGCTGCTCAGTAGTTTCTGAAAGTAACCTGTACGCAATAGTGCAATTAGTATAAATTGAACAAAACGTAGCTGCAATTTATCCTGATTAATTTTAAGACAAGGCTGTA
>JAAZLV010000185.1 GCA_012799155.1 Bacteroidales bacterium
ATTCGATCTCCCTGTCGAGTACCTTCTCCAGCTGTGATCCGTTCACTCCCAGCTTCTGAAAGAGGAATCCTGTTACGTTGTCAGCAGTCATCATCACTCCCTTGAGCAGGTGCGACGGTTCAATCATCTGCTGGCTGTTGGCCTGCGCCAGGTCGATCGCCTTCTGAACCGACTCCTGCGCCTTTATGGTAAAATTGTTGAAATTCATATGCTTTTTATTTTTTAGATGAGGATCAAAATCTTTGCCATTTAGAAAAATGTGACTTTTTGTCAGATTGAAAACATTGTGCCTTGAAAAATGTTTATAGTGGTGATTCAATCAACAACTAATTATTTCAAATGGGATTATTCAGTGGGTTCTTCAAAACGACAGACAAGAACGAGTTACGGGAGAAAGTGCAAAGCGGAGCAATGTTGCTGGATGTGCGCACCAGAGAGGAGTTTCAGATGGGGCATATCCCAGGATCTGTGAATATCCCCCTGTTTCAGTTACCGGATGAAATGAAACGGTTCAACAGGGAGCAACCCGTTGTCGCAATCTGTGAGAGTGGTGCACGCAGCAGCCAGGCTGTCCGTTTTCTGAGAAGCAATGGGATCGAAGCATTCAACGGTGGTGGATGGAGATCATTCAAATAACAACAGGTGAAAAACGAAAAATTCTATACCCTCAGGGAAGAGAAGGCCAATTGGTTGACCCACGGACTGGGTCTGTTGATGGGCCTCGCCGGTACCATCCTGCTGATCGGAAGAGCCGTCGCGGCGGGTGACCAAAGGGCGGTGGTGGCCTATGCCCTCTTCGGTGTGGGGATGATCGGGTGCATGGGTGCCTCCACCCTCTACCATTACGTGCAGGAGCCACTGCGCAAAGCCATGCTGCGTCACTACGACCATGCAGCCATCTACCTGCTCATCGCGGCAAGCTATTCACCTTTCACGCTGATCCTCCTGCGGGATGAACCGTTCTGGAGTTGGTTCATTTTCGGGGTTGTATGGCTGATCGCACTCACCGGCATCCTTATCAGCTTCCGCCCGCTCAAACGAAACAGTCACCTGAAGACCGCCTCCTACGTGCTGATGGGACTGATCGTGATGATTGCCTTCAAGCCGCTGTTGGAAGTAGCACGTGCTGCAGATGCCATGGATACGGTGCTCTGGCTGTTCGTGGGTGGAATATTTTACATTGTGGGGGCGGTAATCTATGCCACCGCCAAGCGGGAGTTCGTCCACACCATTTTCCACATCTTCGTGTTGTTTGGACTGGCCAGCCACCTTTATGCTGCCTGGTTGATACCAATGTGAAAAAATAGCGGGAGAAAATACCGCTAAATTCCCGGGGTTTTTGCGCTCTTTCCTCCGTTACAGGTTCTAATCTCGTTCTAATCTCGTTCTAATATGGTTCTAATATGGTTCTAATAGATTCGAACCAGATTAGAGTCAGTTACGAGTGAGATTACACGCAGTAAAAAGTCAAATAAAGCGATATCCAGTTGTTGGGATTGAAAAAAAAGCCATCTCATTTGTATGATGAGATGGCCTCTTTTTTGCTACCGGTTTGAACGGTTATCTTTGACAAGCATTCACTGCCCTCACTGAAAGCTGAGCATATTTCGTTTCAACCAATCTACGATTGAATGTTCGGCAACTCCAATCCGTATCCTTTCTTTTTGTCCTCCGCTTTCAACAGGAAGGCAAAGACCAGTGCCAATATGCCGAAGCTGGTGAAGATCAGCATGGGGAGCGTATAGTCGTAGGTATTGACGGTGAGTCCGTCGCGCACGGTCTGCCCGGTGATGCAATACTTCTCCAGCACCCAGCCAATCAGGAGGGGTACCCCCATCAGGCCCCAGTTCTGTACCCAGAAGATCAGTGAATAGGCGGTACCCAGTCGCTTTTCAGGGATAATCTTGGGTACGGAGGGCCACATGGCCGAGGGCACCAGCGAGAAGGCGATACCGAGCACCACCACCAGCACCATGGCGAAGATCCAGCTGTTGAGGCCCGGCACCGAGAAGAGCGCATGCACGAAGATCAGCAGCACGGCACCGATGATCATAATGCTGGCTCCTTTTCCCTTGCGGTCGTAGATGCCACCAAAGAGGGGGGTCAGCAGGATGTTGCCGAAGGGGAGCAGCATCGGGATCAGTCCCGCCAGGTCCTCCTTCACGCCAAACTTGTTCACCATCAGGTCGGTAGCATACTTCAGAAAGGGGAAGACTGCAGAGTAGAACAGCACGCAGAGAATGGCGATGTACCACCACCCCTTGTTTGTCAGGATCTTGCCGATGTCGGCGATCTTGAACTCCTCTTCCGGATCGCTCACCTTTGCTGTTTCCGTGGCTTCAGAGGCATCAAGCTTTTTGTCCATCATCACGTAAACGATAAAGGAGATCAGCCCGATACAGAGGCCAATGAGCGCCACCAATACGGGACGGGAAACATCTACTACGCCGGTCGCCTTGGCGATGGGTACCGAGAAGCCGAGAGCCATTGCGGTACCGATACGGGCCATTGCCATCTCCATACCCATGGCCATTGCCATCTCCTTCCCCTTGAACCATTTCACGATGATCTTGGAGACGGTGATGCCGGCCACTTCAACACCCACGGCGAAAGTGGCAAAGCCGATGCTTGCCCAAAATACCTGTGCATCGAGACCGAAGAGGGTTGTACCACCCAGTGAAGGGGTCGATACAGCCCAGTACTTGATGGCCGTGCCGGCCACCATTACCCCGGCGGCTCCCAGTCCGGTGAGGCGCACTCCCAGCTTGTCGAGGATGATCCCTCCGAAGATGAGCATCAACAGGAAGACGTTGAACCAGCCATAGGAGCTTGTGAAGGTGCCGTAGTCGGCGCGCGACCAGCCCAGCTGCCCCTCCAGCAGACCCGCCAGCGGGGCCATGATATCGGTTAAAAAGTATCCGCACATCATCGTGAAAGAGACAATGACAAGTGCCGTCCATCGTGCCGCTGCAGAATCCCTGAGCGATTTCCTCAAATTCTCTACCATTTTGTCTGTTGTTATAGGTTTTTATTGATCTGTTATTTGACTGTGAGAAGCTGCAAAGATACACAAAGCGATTATTTTCACCCTGCTTTTAACATTTAAATTGGCTTTCAGATGCCATCTACCTCGAGCCGGTTGAGGAATGAGACCGTCTTGCGGATCTCCTTGTACATCACGATATCCTCCTCGATGAAAGGCACCTCCTTGCGGTAGGCCTTCACTACCCTCTCAATGAGTGGCGAGGAACGCAGGGGACGGCGAAAGTCGAGTGCCTGCGCGCCGTTCATCAGCTCGATGGAGAGGATGGTGTCGAGGTTGTCCATCAATGGCAAGAGTTTGATGGCCGATGTGGCTCCCATGCTCACATGATCCTCCTGTCCATTGGAAGAGACGATGGAATCGGTGCTGGCAGCGTAACTGTACATCTTGTTCTGGCTCACCACCGATGCGGCGACGTATTGCGGGATCATGAAGCCGGAGTTGAGGCCGGGACTGGCCACCAGGAACTCTGGCAGTTCGCGCTTGCCGAGGATCAGCTGTGCCGTGCGCCGCTCGGAGATGTTGCCCAGCTCCGCCAGGGCGATAGCGAGGAAATCGAAGGCGATGGCCAGGGGCTGTCCGTGGAAGTTGCCTCCTGAGATGATTTCATCATCGTCGGGGAAGATGGTGGGGTTGTCTGTCACCGAGTTGATCTCGGTCACTACCACCTGCTCCACATAGTCGATCGCATCCTTTGTGGCACCATGCACCTGCGGCACACAGCGAAAGGAATAGGGATCCTGCAGGTGTTCCTTCTTGCGTGAGATGAGCTCACTCCCCTCCAGGAAGCGGCGGAAGTTGCGGCTTGTCTCCTGCTGACCGCGATGGGGACGGAGTTTATGAAGCCGTTCATCGAACGGTTCAAGGTGACCGTCATAGGCGTCGAGCGAGAGGGCGGCAATCAGGTCGGCCCGCTTGGAGAGTCTCTTCGCTTTCATGATGGCGTAGACACCGTGTGCCGACATGAACTGGGTACCGTTGAGCAGTGCCAGCCCCTCCTTGCTCTTGAGACGGATAGGGCTCCAGCCAAACTCATCGAGCACCGCACCGATATCACGTTTCTGCCCCTTGTAGAAGACATCCCCCACCCCGATCAGCGGCAGGAATAGGTTGGCCAGCGGTGCCAGATCGCCCGACGCACCCAGCGATCCCTTGTCGTAAACCACTGGCAGGATGTCGTTGTTGAACAGATCGAGCATCCGTTGCACGGTGGCCACCTGCACCCCGCTGTAACCCAGCGAGAGGGCATGTGCCTTGAGCAGGAACATCAGCTTGACGATCAACGGTGCCACCTCGTTGCCCACGCTGCAGGCGTGCGATTTTACCAGGTTCTCCTGCAGGGTGTTCAGATCCTCCCCCGAGATGTTACGGTCACAGAGTGATCCAAAGCCTGTGGTGATGCCGTAGATCGGTTCTTTTTGTGTTTCCATTTTGCGATCAAGGTAATCACGGCACTGCTGAATCCGCTCAACGGCTTCGGGTGCCAGCTCCACCTTGATATTCCCGGTGATGATGCGCTCCAGGTCACCGATGGAGAGATCACCCCGGCCAATCAGAAAGATGTTTTTCATATGGAGTGTTTTGATTTAATCAATTGCATTGCATCTGCTTCCACTTCCAGGGTCCTCTTCTCTAGCCAGTCACACCTCGTGGTCATCTCCTCGACAAATTTCTCATCCCGAATACCACCCAGGTTGACACGCACGTTGAGAAGTGCACTCAGGATGGCGGTGCGGCAGTTCATCATCCCCACCAAGCCGTCGGTAGCCGCATTGGGATTTCCCCGCTGCAACGTCTCACGCATGGTTTCCAACAGGGAGAATGCACTCTCTGCCACCTCCATCGGTATCAGTGACGCTTCTTTGGTTGCTTCCTGGATCGTTGCATCGCGCAGTTGTTGCTCCTTTTCCGTCTCTTTGGGCAGGCGATAAGCCTCCATCACCTGCCGGTAAGCCTCCGCATCACGGTCGATATCCTCCAGGAAGCGGCTCCGTTGTGCCGACATCACAGCTGCGATCTCCCGCATCCGTTCATCTGCATCGGCATACTTCTTCCTGCCGATGGTGAGGTTGGCCACCATCTCGGTGAGTGCCGTCGCCATGGCTGCATTCAATGCGGCACTGCTGCCACCACCCGGTACCGGTTCATTTGATGCGGTCTTTTCGAGAAATTCTTTCAGTAAAAGATCTTGTAGTTTCATATTGCTATATTTTAGCTTTCAGATTTCAGTGGTCAGTTGTAAGCTTTTCTGGTAGAATGTACTCTCATTCAATGGTCTTGGAATTCAAACATCGAAACCGTTAACTTTGAGCCTACTAATTAACTTACTAACTTACCTACTTTCCAACTTACGAACCAATTAATTTTCAAATAAAGTACATCGAACATCAAACAAAGAACTATTTTATACCACAACTTCCCCTTTCTTGATCACCCGCTCCACGATGTTCATCCCTACATGGTAAGGCAGGAACTTGTAGGAGGGGAACTGCAGTAGCAGCAGGTCGCCCTGCTTGCCCGGATCGATGCTGCCGATGCGGTCGGCACGTCCCAGTGCTGCTGCACTGTTGAGGGTGAAGGCGGTGACCGCCTCCTCGGGTGTGAGCTGCATGTAGATACAGGCCAGTGCAAAGAGAAGCGGCACCGAGGCGGTGAAGGAGCTGCCCGGGTTGAGGTCGGTGGCCAGTGCCACGATGCAGCCGGCATCGATCATTGTGCGGGCACGGGCGTAGGGCTCACGCAGTGAGAAGGCGGTCAGCGGCAGCAGCGTGGCCACTGTATCGGATGCCGCCAGTGCGCTGATCCCCTCGTCAGAAGCCTGTAGCAGGTGATCTGCCGAGAGGCAGTGCAGTTCCGCCGCCAGTTCGGCACCTCCCAGGGGGATGATCTCGTCGGCGTGCATCTTGGGTTTCAGTCCGAGCGAGGCAGCTGCCTGCAGGTAACGTTGCGACTGATCGATTGTAAAGACTCCTTTCTCACAGAAGATATCTGCCGCTTCGGCCAATCTCTGCCCCGCCACCAACGGAAGCATCTCCGCTATCTGAAAATCAATGAAGGCATCCTCCCTGCCCTTCCATTCCTCGGGAACGGCATGTGCCCCCATATAGGTGGAGACAATATCGATAGGATGGAGATCATTCAATTGATGCATCACCCGCAGCTGCTTGAGCTCAGTCTCCCGGTCCAGTCCATAGCCGCTTTTACCCTCCACGGTAGTGATGCCCAGCCGTAGCATTGCATCCAGCCGTTTTCGTGCCGAGTCTACCAGTTCCTCCTCTGTGGCTGTGCGGGTGGCACGGGTGGTGTTGACAATGCCGCCACCCCGCTCCATGATTTCCATGTAGCTGTCGCCCCTCATCCGCCAGGCGAACTCCTCCTCGCGATAGCCGCCGAAGACGAAGTGTGTATGTGGATCCACAAATCCGGGCAGCAGTGCCTTGCCGGTGGCATCAATCACTTTGTAGTCAGCCTCGTTTACCGGCAGCGGTTCACCCTGTTGCATGACATGTGAGATGATGCCCCCGGTGACGATCACAGTACCGTTTTCGATCACACCCAGGTTGTTCATCTCCCTGCCTCTTTTTCCTTCGAAGCCGCTGCAGGTAACAACCTGTGCGGCATTTTTAATGATCAGGTTGTGCATGATTTCTTTTTGCTTTTGCATTCCACTCCCGCAGTCCCATGATTGCCAGCACCAGGAAGACGGCATACTGTCCGGAGGTGAAATAGAGCCCCTGCGAGGCATAAATCGGTATGGAGACTATGTTGCCAATGATCCAGAAATGCCAGTTTTCAAGCCTCTTCACCGCCATCAGAATTGCGGCAACCAGGAAGAAGGAGGTGTTGAAGGCATCTATCCGTGGGAGCCAGGATGCCAGGTAGGCAGCGTCGTCCCTGTTCACCCAGCGCAGCAGGAAAAACACAGCCACATAAATCAGCAGCACGCTGCTCCAGGTGATAATCTGTTGCCGGGGG
>JAAZLV010000186.1 GCA_012799155.1 Bacteroidales bacterium
GCAGCTCCATCCGTCGCTTCTCATTCAGTCAGACCCGCATGCTCAATGCTTTCATCGATTTCGCCGACTGGCGTGAACGACGTTCCCTCTACATGAAATCGTTTCTCGAACCGGGCAACAGGCTCCCCTTCATTCAGACTAGAAACAGGGGTTTTGTGGAAATCAACGAGGAGCGGGAATACCGATTCAGGTATGAGTTGGAGGATCACCACGGCAACAGGCTCACCTATCCCTTCACGGTGAAGGGCGTACCGGGTGAGATTCCACAAACCCTTCCCTGCGGTCATTACATGTCGTGGCAGTTCGATAACAGTTACAGGGACCCTGATCTCTCACTTACCATTCCAAACGGGAACCTTTATCACGACATCTGCTTCACGCATCAAGCCGTGAAAAGCAGCAGTCACTTCTCCGACATCCACCAGCTGCACAACACTCCCGTACCCCTTCACGGGCAGGCCTCCCTACGCATCCGTCTCAAGAGCGACACGTTAATACAGAAAAGCAATTATGGGATTGTAAGCCTTGACAAGAATGGTAAAGAGAGTTGGCTGGGTGGAGATTATGCTCATGGAGGCATCACCGCTTCCATCCGGGAACTGGGTGGCCGCTACGCAGTGGCGGTAGACAATGTGGCTCCGGTAATCACACCCCTGCAACCGGAGAACTGGAAAAGCCGTCGTACCATCCGCATCCGTCTCAGCGACAACAAAAGTGGCATTGCCTCCTTCAGGGGCGAGATAAACGGGAAGTTTGTGCTCTTCACCCACGACAGCAAATCGAACGTCTACAGCTATCACTTCAATGATGAAAGGCTGAATAAAGGAGAAGAACTGACACTGGTTTTCACTGCCACCGATAGTGCGGGCAACAGCAGTGAATATAAATCAAAATTGTAGGGCTGGAAGATTCACCCGGTTATTGATTTGCCTGTTAATTATATAAGTCCCAGTGTCTCCTGCACCAGGCGGATCTCCCGCTCACTGCCGGTGTGCTTGCCCTCCACGTCCGACAGCTTCACGCACTCCTGCCATTCCTCCTTGTCGGTCATCCGGCAGCGGAACAGCTTCATCACGATGTTCAACCCTTTGATGTTGTTTCCCACATCGTTTGTCAGGTTGGTGCCGATACCAAAGGTGGCACCGATCCGGTCGCCACAGTACTCCTTAATTTGAATCGCCTTCTCTACGTTCAGGCTGTCGGAGAAGACCAGGTACTTGAGACGGGGATTCACCCGCAATTCCTCATAACGTCTGATCACCTTGTCCACAAAGAGGTAGGGATCACCACTGTCGTGCCGCAGGCTGGTAAAGAGGGCCGCATGCTTCTTGCTGAAATTTCCTAGGAACACATCGGTGGTATAGGTGTCGGTGAGCACCGTCCCCAGGTCACCGTCGTAGACGTTGATCCAGTCCTCCATCGACATGTAGTTGGCCATCTTGTAACCATAGATGGATCCGTGAAACTGCACCCACTCATGCGGATGGGTGCCGGAGACGTTGAGGCCATGCTTGTAGGCCAGATAAACATTGCTGGTACCGAAGAGGCTTTCACCGGCATGCTGCTTCAGGATTCCGGTCACCCGGTCTTCCACGTCGAAACTGAAACGGCGCCGCATGCCGAAGAGTGAGAAGACGATGCCATGTTCCTTCATCAGTAGCGCCTTCTCGATGGCAGCCTGTTGCATATAGGGCAGATCGGGATATTCACCCCGTTCCCGGAACCAGAGCTCGGAGACGGTGGCCAGGATGGGGGTCTCCCAGAGTGTCACACGGTAGAGCAGGCCGCTGCCTTTGATCCGCAGCTTGCGGTTCTCCATGGTGATCTCCACCTCAGAAGGATCAAAGCGAAATCCTTTCAGGAAATCGATGTAGGTGGGCGGCAGATAGGGCATCTGTCTCTTTACAAACAACTCCTCCTCACGGGTGAGCGAGAGTTGTGCCATATGATCCAGCTCCTGACGCAGCAACCGGTCAAATCCTTCCGGATAGTCACCACCACTCCGGTCAACGAACTCAAACTCACCGCAAGCGCGAGGGAAGAGTTTCGAGTAGGCGTAGCTGGTGGTAAACTTATAGAGGTCGGTATCGAGAATGCTCTTGATGATTGCCATATGATCTGCTCCTTTTGGTGTGGAATGTAAACGTTTTGTCAAATGATTTCGTTCACATGAATTGGACAATGACTGGAAAACAGATTCTTCTAAC
>JAAZLV010000001.1 GCA_012799155.1 Bacteroidales bacterium
ACAAATTTCTTTCCCGGAAAGAGATAACTGAATCCTGTATCCTGGATGAACTGGCGGGGCACCTTGAAATCCTCAATATCGAGCCAGGTGGTCTGGAAGCTCTCCACGAAACGGAAACTGTAATGAAAGTGGAGTTGCGATTGTTTTTGCAGGAGGTTGAAGAAGGAGTACTGCACCGTACTGTTGAAGGTAAACCAGGGTTCATTGGGCATCTGCTTCCCATAATAGTCGAGTTGATTTCCACCAGCATCATGTCTCATGTTGAAGAGGGTGTTGAAGCGGGAGAGGTTGAGCAACAGGCTCAGCTTGTCACCATAGGCGTAGTTGGCTTCCGCCTCAATGCCTACCGATTGTGTTTTGCCCAGGTTCTCAAAGGGGCTGGTCTGTATCGCATCGTTCAGGCGTGGATTGATCTGACGCACGATCTTGTCGCGGGTATCTCTCAGGAAGCCGGTGGCAGAGAAGGAGAAACGCTGTGCACCCATGTGGTAGTCACCCGCCTTGAAGCCGATGTTAAAGTTGTTGCTCACCTCGGGTCTGATCTGTGGGTTTTCTACAATGTTCTCTCCGATGCTGCCAAACACCTCATTCTCTGAGGGCATTCTGACAGCCTTCTCTGCAGAGGTGAGCAGCAACAATTCCGGCAGTAATGAATAGGAGAGTGCGAGACCGTAACCGGTAGCTTTCCTGGTGCTGTTTACCCGCTCTTCAGTGCGGATCTGCTCGCCATTGTCAAGGGTCATTACTGGATCCATGCGGTCGATCATCTGCCGGTAGAATTTTGTGAAGAGGTTGCTGCGCAGGCGATCACCAAGGATGGTCATCTCGTAGGAGAGGGTGGCGATATGCTTCTGCAGGTCGCGTGTACCCACGAAGGCCTGTTCCGCCTCTGAGCGCATCTCGTCGAACTCCCTCCGGTCGATGGTGTAATAGGAATGGTTGAGCAGCACCTTGTGGTGTGGATCGATGGTGTAAGCTAGTCCCGATCGCAGGGTGAAGATATTCCGGTCGGTATGGCTGATGGTGGGAGCACCCTGTTGCGCCCCGTTCGGACGTAGGATGGGGTCGCCGTAAAGACCCAAGCTTTTCTCGCCATACCAGTTGTAGTTCCATCTCACCGTGTCGTTCACCACCTGGCTGCGGTTGCTGTAGACACCGCTTAGCTGCAGGTCGAGTCCGGATACTATGAGATCCTCCTTTCGGTAGAGCAGGTTGAAAGCATGAGATTGAGATTCGGAGAACCGTCCCATGTAGGGGATCGACATGTAGGTACCATGCTGAATCTCATTGTAGTCGTCCGAGCCGTTGTATCCCATGAAAAACTGATCGGCCCATGGCACATCGGTGAATCCCATCTCAATGCGACCCCCCGTGGAACGATAGGCATCATTGAATCGTCTGGCACGTACATACTCGTAGCGACCGTTGGGGAGGATGTTGCGCACGAACTTGCCCCACACCTCGTAGTCGTTGTCGGAGTAGTTGTGGAACGCGGAGAGGTTAAGGGTAAAGCCTGTTCTTTCGTCACGGTATCGACCATTGAGGTTTGCCTGATAGGTGTTGAAAGAGCCGTAGGAGAGCGATGCCGAGAGACTGTTGCGCATATTCTTCTTTAGCACCACGTTGATGGCCCCTCCCAGCGCATCATCGGTCAAATGGGAGGGGATCACCCCCTTGTAGACCTCGATCCTTTCGATCAATGAGGGAGGGATGCTGTTGAGACTAAATGAGGATCCATATGCTGAGATGGGGATGCCATCCACGAAGATGCGCACCGAGTTGCCCGACATGCCGTTCAGGTTGTAGTTGACCGCCGAGCCCAATCCACCATCCTGGCGCACGGTGACTCCCACACTCCTGTTGAGTAGGTCGTTGGTTTGAATGTTCTTCACTCCCTCCTGTTCTGTCTCGATCACATTTACCGCGAAGCCTTTTGTCTCGATGATCCGCTTTTCGGTGGTGCCCTTTATGATCACTTCACCCAGCTGGTAGCTGTTTTCCCTGAGTAGCGGCGAGAAGGTGACCATAGGGTTGTCCACGGTGACAGAGGTTACACTTTCCTGGATTTCAATGGAGCGTACCTCCACCAGGTAGGTGCCATAGGGGATTTCCTTCAGCTCATAGTGACCATTCAGGTCGGAGACTGTATGTTGTTCCAATGCCTGAATATAGACTACCGCCGCCACTAGCGGGGTACCATTTTCAAACTGAAGCGTTCCTCTGATTGTACCTGTCTGGGCAAAAGCTGTAAATGAGGTCACACAAAGGAGTAAGAATAAAAATCTATAGATTCGATTCACATTGATTTCACTTTTTCGCAGATAATAACCTACGCTGCAAAAGTATGCTAGTTACAACAAGCCTGCAATCGCTATTTATGACCAAAAATGGGGCATTTTTTACGCGTTAGTGCCTATTGTTGGGTATGCCCTGAAACTTTTGCTATTGGTCTCTTCAACGTGTGTCACTGTGCAGCTATTTTGACGTTCTCCATTTATTCTCTATTTTTGTACCCGAAAGCATCACGATATAAGAAGATAAACGAATGAAGATTGCCCATTTGGAGTTCCCTGATCGGCCGGTATTCCTTGCCCCGATGGAAGATGTGACCGATATCGGCTTCCGCCTGCTCTGCAAGCGGTTCGGCGTTGACATGGTCTATACTGAGTTCATCTCGAGCGATGCACTGATCCGCGATGTGAAGAAGACAAAGGCAAAGACCCTCTTCAGTGAAGAGGAGCGACCCATTGGCATCCAGATCTACGGCAGCGACCCTGACGCGATGGTGGAAGCGGCGAAGATCTGTGAGGAGGCGGACCCCGACCTGATTGATATCAACTTCGGCTGCCCGGTGAAGAAGATTGCCGGGCGCGGTGCCGGCTCAGGGATGATGCGTACACCCGATATCATGCTTGAGATCACCGAGAAGGTGGTGAAAGCCGTAAAGAAGCCGGTGACGGTCAAGACCCGCCTGGGTTGGGACGACAATTCGAAGATCATCGTGGAGCTGGCCGAACAGCTACAGGATTGTGGCATCGCGGCCCTCACGCTGCATGGGCGCACCCGTGCACAGATGTACAAGGGGGAGGCGGACTGGAGCCTGATTGCCGCGGTGAAGAACAACCCCCGCATGCGCATACCCATCATCGGCAATGGCGATGTGACCACCGTGGAGGGGTGCCGCCAACGGTTCGATGAGACGGGGGTGGATGCGGTGATGATTGGCCGCGGCAGCATCGGCCAGCCTTGGTTCTTCGAGGAGGTGAAGCATTACCTCAATACAGGTGAGCACCTGCCTAAAAAATCATTCCAGTGGTATCTCGACATCCTGAAGGAGCAGATTCAACAGAGCGTGGAGCGCACCGATGAAATAAGGGGCATCCTGCACAACCGGCGTCACCTGGCTGCCAGCCCCATCTTCAAGGGGATCCCCGACTTCAAGGCAACCCGCATCGCGATGCTGCGGGCCAACACGCTGGAAGAACTTTTTGGCATCATGGATGGGATACAGGAGAAATATGAGGTGGAATAGGAAAATTGTGATAATAAAACAATGAAAAGAGGGTAAACCAGTCAAGTTTACCCTCTTTTCATTTCGGTGGTTGTAATGTCTATTTTTTGATCACTCTTTTGATCTCCTCTCCCC
>JAAZLV010000187.1 GCA_012799155.1 Bacteroidales bacterium
CCGGGAGCTGCAGCTCGAGATGGAGCAGGCCTGCACGGAGCATCTCAAGGATGTGGGTGGCTGGCTGGCGCCCACCTTCGAGCCCATCGCATTCGACAGGGATGACTTCCCCTGCGAGGCGTCGGTGATCATCCCGGTGCGCAACCGCATCAGGACCATCAAGGATGCCATCTCGTCGGTGTTGAGCCAGCAGACCACCTTCCCCTTCAACCTGATCGTGGTGGACAACCACTCCGACGACGGCACCACCGAAGCGATCCGCGCGTTTCAGGATGACAAGCGACTGATCCACCTGATCCCCGAAAGGGAGGATCTGGGCATCGGCGGCTGCTGGAACATGGGGGTACACCACCCAGAGTGCGGCAAGTTCGCCGTGCAGCTCGACAGCGACGACATCTACAGCGACAGCGACACCCTGCAGAAGATCGTCGAGGCCTTCTACGCACAACAGTGCGCGATGGTGGTGGGCACCTACCGGATGACCAACTTCGCGATGGAGATGATCCCCCCGGGCATCATCGACCACCGGGAGTGGACCCCCGACAACGGGCGCAACAACGCGCTCCGCATCAACGGGCTGGGTGCTCCCCGCGCCTTCTATACCCCTCTGCTGCGGGAGATCAGGCTGCCAAATACCAGCTACGGCGAAGATTACGCCCTGGGGCTCAACATCTCCCGTCGTTACCGGATCGGACGGATCTATGAGGTGCTCTACCTCTGCCGCCGCTGGGAGGAGAACAGCGATGCCTCGCTCGACATCGAAAGGATGAACGCACACAACCTATACAAAGACCGGATCAGAACATGGGAACTACAGGCACGAAAGAGATTGAACGAAGTGAACCGCTGATTGCGGTAGGCATTCTGCCGGAACAGGCCACCATAAGCTTTTCACTCCTTTCCGGTTACACGCTGAACGGAAAGCCGCTTCCTGCGGGAGATTACCGGGTGGAAGCCGGTGCGGCGGGGGTCACCTTTCAGGGCGAACAATACCCTGAACTCACCTTCGAACCGGAGGAGATGCACCGGGAGAGCTTCGAGCTGAAGGAGGTGATCATCGGCCGCAACTTCCACTGGGAACGCAGGGAGAACCAGCGTTTTCAGGGAGCGTTGAAGTTCATCGCCGAAGAGAAGGGGATCACCGCCATCAACATCGTCGCCCTGGAGGATTACCTCAAAAGCGTGATCTCCTCCGAGATGAGCGCCACCAGCTCCGTAGAGCTGCTCAAGGCACATGCCGTCATCTCCCGCAGTTGGCTGCTGGCACAGATGGAGAAGAACAAAGTGATTGAGGCGGGGTATCAAACCTCTTTTGTCACGCCGACAGAGATCATACGCTGGTACGACCGTGAAGAGCATGCCCGCTACGATGTCTGCGCCGACGACCATTGCCAGCGCTACCAGGGCATCACCCGCCAGACCACCGGCCTGGTCAACAAGGTGATCGAGGCGACCCGCGGAGAGGTGATCACCTACCAGCATGCCATCTGCGACGCCCGCTTCTCGAAGTGCTGCGGTGGTGCGATGGAACGCTTCGGGAACGTCTGGGAACCAATTGACCATCCCTACCTTCAGGGCAAGGCCGATTGGACCGAAGGCGCTGCCTTCCCCGACCTCACGCAGGAAGAGCAGGCCGACGAGTGGATTCGCTCCGCTCCCCCCGCCTACTGCAACACGCAGGATGCCACCATACTCCGGCAGGTGTTGAACGACTATGACCGGGAGACAGCCGATTTCTACCGCTGGAAGGTGGTCTACACACAGGAGGAGCTGTCGACCCTCATCCGTGAGCGCTCCGGCATCGACTATGGAGAAATCATCGACCTGGAACCACTTGAGCGCGGCAGCTCTGGTCG
>JAAZLV010000188.1 GCA_012799155.1 Bacteroidales bacterium
CGACGGGTCATGATATCTTTCTCCGCCGGATCCATGCTGAGGGCTAATGCCGGCAGGCTGTCGGTCACCAGGTTGATCCAAAGGATCAGGATCGGGGTGAGCGGGTTCCCGATGTTGAAGATGGAGGCGATGAAAATCAGCAGCACCTCGCCCACATTGGCCGAGAGTAGGAACTGTATCGCCTTTAGAATGTTGTCGTAGATGCGGCGTCCCTCTTCCACCGCCCCCACGATGGTGGCGAAGTTATCATCGGTAAGAATCACATCGGAGGCATCCTTGGCTACCTCAGTTCCCACGATACCCATCGAGACACCGATGTCGGCTTGCTTCAGTGCAGGGGCGTCATTCACCCCATCACCTGTCATCGCCACGATCTGGCCCTGCGACTGCCAGGCTTGCACGATACGCACCTTGTGCTCTGGCGCCACCCGCGCGTAGACAGAGTAATCCTTCACATCGTGCCGCAGCGACTCGTCGGTCATCGCTGCCAGATCGTTGCCGGTAATTGCCCTGTCACCCTCCTGGTAGATGCCTATCTCATCAGCAATGGCAACCGCGGTTACTTTGTGGTCTCCAGTAATCATCACGGGGCGGATGCCGGCAGTGCGACACTTCTTCACCGCTTCCACCACTTCGGGACGGGCTGGGTCTATCAGTCCAAGCAAACCAACAAACACCAGCTCCTTTTCTACTGTCTCAACATTCACCTCGGCAGGCACTGCGTCGATGTCACGATAAGCGACTGCCAGTACGCGCAGTGCCGACTGCGCCATGCGATGGTTCTCCTCCAGGATTGTCGACCGGTCCTCGTCGGTAAGGGGACGCACCTTGCCATGAATCAGTATGTCAGTAGAGACCGACAGCACCTCGTCTAGTCCACCCTTTACGTTGACACGCAACTGACCTTCCTCCATACGATTAATGGTAGCCATACGCTTTCGTTCTGAGTCGAAGGGAACTTCCTGCAGTCGCGGATATTGCTTTTCCAGTTCGTTCTTGTTCATTTTCAGCTCCAGTGCCACATCCACGATGGCTGTCTCTGTAGGATCTCCGGCCGTCTCATGCGATCCCTCCTCCGTGGTCTTCAAATGGGCATCGGTACAGAGTAGCGAGCTCATCAGCAGCATCCGTTCATCTTCATCAAGCTCCTCGGGCAGTGGTGCATTGCGAAAATCGATGCGATTGCCGCCGCTCCATCCCTCCACGATTGTCATCTTGTTTTGTGTGAGGGTACCTGTCTTGTCGGAGCAGATCACTGTAGTGCTGCCCAGTGTCTCCACAGAAGGGAGTGTGCGCACGATGGCGTTCAGTTTCACCAGTCGCTGCACTCCGATGGCCAACACAATGGTGGAAACGATTTGCAGCCCTTCAGGAATGGCTGCCACAGCCAGACTCACCGCCATCATCAGCATCTCCAGCCAGTCATTGCCGTAGAGGATACCAACTCCGAAGATCAATGCACAGATACCCAGCGCCACGTAACCCAGAATACGGCCCAACTGATGCAGCCGCTTTCCCATGGGGGTGTCGGTATTCTCGGTATGTTGTAGCATATGAGCGATCTTGCCCACTTCGGTCTCCATACCGGTAGCTACCACAAGTCCTTTTCCGCGGCCATAGGTCACGACGCTGGTAGAGAATGCCATGTTGTCACGGTCGCCCAGCGGCACCTCATCCTCCTCCAGTAGTCCGTCATGCTTCTCCACGGGCACCGACTCACCTGTCAGGGCCGACTCCTGCACCTTCATGTTCACCGCTTCCAGCAGTCTCAAATCGGCCGGGATGATGTCACCTGTATCGAGGATCACGATGTCGCCCGGTACGATGGCCGTGGAGACAACCTCCGCAACCTGTCCTCCGCGCAACACCTTTGTCTGGGGTGCACTCATCCTGTTCAGTGCGTCAAGCGATGATTGCGCTTTACGTTCCTGCACCGTTCCAATGATTGCGTTGATGATCAATATAGCCAGAATCACATAGCTCTCGGTCAGCCCCTCATGATGCATCACACCAATTATACCCGAGATGATGGCTGCAATGAAGAGGATCACCACCATGCTGCTCTTGAACTGCTCAAAGAACATTGTGACCAGTGATTTCTGCTTCGTTGACTTCAGTTCATTGGGACCGTGGCTTGAGAGGCGTTGTTTCACCTCCTCAGTTGATAGTCCGGTATTGACATTCGAGTTAAAATGCATCAGCAGTTCTTCTGCCGGCTGTTTGTGATAGGGTTTCATTGATTGTTCTTTAGGTTGTGAACATCTCTTTTTCCAGGTGTGAATGCCCCCAACCGTATGCGGTGGAGGTTATTTTTGACAGCTATATTAACAACTTACAACGGCAATTGTTTACCTTCCGATTTACTCCCTATCCTGCCAAACTAATATGTTATAAAACATAACCATAACATTTCTCTTTGTCATCCTTATTTTATAAATTGCAACGCTGATCACGACAGGTTGACTTTGCCGGTCTCACGCCGTTGCAAAGTCATTTTTCATACCGCTGCACCCCGGCCATCAAGCATTTATTGCATTGGAGGGAGGCAGTAATGATTTTAGCCACTCTAAATTTTAAATACTTGATATAATTCTAATCATGATACTAGTATGAGTAAATTCTAGCAAAATTTCACTCCGATTACAAGTTACAAATACCATAACTTATTAAATCAATAAATCCTATGAAAGTGTACAAAACAAACGAAATCAAGAACATTGCTGTCATTGGCAATGCCGGATCAGGTAAGACCACGCTCGCAGAGGCCATGCTCTTCGAGTGTGGTCTTATAAAACGACGCGGATCCGTGGATGGGAAGAACAGTGTAAGTGACTACTTCCCTGTTGAGAAGGAATATGGATACTCGGTCTTCTCGACCGTCTTCTCTTACGAGTGGAAAGATAAATTGATGAACTTTATCGACTGCCCCGGATCGGATGATTTTGTAGGTGGAGTGATTTCTGCACTCCATGTCACCGATATGGCACTGATGTTGATTGATGCCGCCAACGGCGTGGAGGTGGGTACTGTGAATCAGTTCCGCTATGTAGATGAACTGAAGAAGCCGATGGTGTTACTGGTGAACCAGATGGACCATGACAAGGCAGATTATGACAACACCCTTGCAGGGCTCCGCGAGTTCTACGGCAACAAGGTGGTACCGGTGCAATACCCGACAGGTAGCGGTAGTTCCTTCAATGGTATCGTAGATGTGCTGAAACAGAAGTTCTACAAATGGGCCCCGGGAGCTGGTGCTCCTGAGGTGCTGGAGATTCCGGACAGCGAGAAGGAACGTGCCGGTGAATACTACCAGGCACTACTCGAAGCAGCCGCAGAGAATGATGAAGGTCTGATGGAGAAATACTTCGACCAGGGATCACTCACCGAGGAGGAGATGCGTGACGGCATTCACAAGGGGATGCTCGACCACACCCTCTTCCCGCTCTTCTGTGCTTCGGCAGAGAAAAATATGGCTGTACACCGTGTCATGAACTTTCTCAACATGGTAGCCCCCTCACCTAACGAGGTACCGGCTCCGAACAATAGTGATGGTGAAGAGATAAAACCCGACGCCAATGCACCCGCCAGCCTCTTTTTCTTCAAGACTACTGTAGAACCGCATATTGGTGAAGTTTCCTACTTCAAGGTGATGTCTGGTACTGTAAAGGAGGGTGATGACCTGACCAACAGCAACCGCTCCTCGAAGGAACGACTGGCACAACTCTACACCGTGGCAGGACAAATCCGCACCAAGGCGGAAGAGCTGCATGCCGGCAGCATTGGTGCCGCTGTGAAGCTGAAAGACGTACGCACTGGCAACACCCTCAATGCAAAGGGGATTGACAATCAGTTCAACTTCATCAAATATCCTGAACCGCGATATCGTCGCGCCATTCGTGCAGTAAATGAATCCAACTCCGAAAAGATGAGTGAGGCACTCACCCGCATGAAGGAGGAGGATCCCACCTGGATTGTCGAGGTCTCCAAGGAATTGAAGCAAACCATCGTTTCGGGTCAGGGTGAGTTCCACCTGCGCACCCTCAAATGGCGCCTTGAAAATAACGATAAGATAGAGATCGAATACCTGGAACCGAAGATACCTTACCGTGAAACCATCACCAAGACGGCACGTGCCGACTACCGGCACAAGAAGCAGTCGGGTGGTGCAGGTCAGTTTGGAGAGGTACACCTTATTGTGGAGCCCTACAATGAAGGGTTACCCATGCCGGAGGTCTACCGTTTCAACGGGCAGGAGTTTAAGGTACAGAACCGCGACACGCAGGTGATTGAACTTGACTGGGGAGGCAAACTGGTCTTCGTGAACAGCATTGTGGGTGGTGCCATCGACACCCGTTTCCTGCCTGCAATTCTGAAGGGAATCATGGGCCGCATGGAACAGGGACCACTTACCGGTTCTTACGCACGAGATGTAAGGGTGATCGTATATGATGGTAAGATGCACCCGGTGGACTCCAATGAAATCTCTTTCATGCTGGCAGGAAGGAACGCTTTCAGCACAGCTTTCAAGAACGCAGGACCCAAGATTCTGGAACCGATATATGATGTAACGGTATCCGTTCCAGGAGAATACATGGGTGATGTAATGAGCGACCTGCAAGGACGTCGTGCCATGATTATGGGCATGGAGAGTGAAAAAGGGTTTGAGAAGCTGAAGGCTCGTGTGCCTCTGAAAGAAATGAACAGTTACTCCACCTCACTCAGCTCCCTCTCCGGTGGCAGGGCATCCTTCACCATGAAGTTCGCAAGTTACGAGCTGGTTCCCTCCGATGTGCAGGAGAAGTTGCTCAAGGCTTACGAGGAGCAGGAGAAGGAAGATTGACAATCAAATATTTTCGTTTTAATGAAGCAAGGGCAGCCCGTACGGACTGCCCTTCTTTTTTATTGAACGTTATTAGCTGTTTATAGTACGCTTCTGTATTATGACTTTTCGCTTCTTTCCAGGTTCCTTTTAAGTGCTTGCAGGAACTGCTGTGTGGTGAGCCAGCTGTCGCGCGGTGCATCGTTTCCGTGTACCAGCAACGCAAGATCCTTGGTCATCTCACCTCCCTCCACCGTATCGATGCAAACCTGTTCCAACTTGTTACAGAAATCGATGAGCGGCTGGTTGTTGTCCAGCTTGCCACGATGAGCCAATCCCCGTGTCCAGGCAAAGATGGAAGCAATGGGATTGGTACTGGTTTCCTTGCCCTGTTGATGCTGCCGGTAGTGGCGTGTAACAGTTCCGTGGGCTGCCTCAGCTTCGACAGTGCTGCCATCGGGTGTCACCAACACGGAAGACATCATCCCCAGCGAGCCGAAACCCTGCGCCACAGTATCCGACTGCACGTCGCCATCATAGTTCTTACAGGCCCAGACGAAACCACCATTCCACTTCATGGCTGAAGCCACCATGTCGTCAATCAACCGGTGCTCATAAGTGATGCCTGCCTTCGCAAACGCATCCTTGAATTCATTCTCATACACCTCCTGGAAGATATCCTTGAAGCGTCCGTCGTAGGCCTTCAGGATGGTATTCTTCGTCGACATGTAGAGCGGATAGCCTTTGGTCAGCGCCATCTGGAATGAGGAACGGGCAAAGCCGTAGATCGACTCATCGGTGTTGTACATTGCCATTGCCACGCCGTCGCCCTTGAAGTCATACACCTCCCAGCTGGTCTGTTCACCATCCTCGGTGGTGAAGGTTAGCGTTAGCTTCCCCTTCCCCTTGATCACCTTGTCGGTAGCACGATACTGGTCGCCGAAAGCATGACGGCCGATGATGATCGGCTCAGTCCAACCCTGCACGTAGCGGGGGATGTTGGAGCAGATAATTGGCTCGCGGAAGACGGTACCTCCCACGATGTTGCGGATGGTGCCATTGGGCGATCGCCACATCTGTTTCAGTCCGAACTCCTCCACACGAGCCTCATCGGGCGTGATGGTGGCACACTTGATGCCCACGTTGTACTTCTTGATCGCCTCAGCAGCATCGATTGTCACCTGGTCGTTGGTAGCATCACGGTGCTGGATGCTCAGGTCATAATACTTGATGTCGAGGTCGAGATAGGGAAGGATCAACTCCTCTTTGATAAATGACCAGATAATTCTGGTCATTTCATCACCATCCAGTTCAACTACTGGATTGGTTACTTTTATTTTCTGCATGCGTTTACTTTATCTTTCGTTGATGGGTACAAAATCTTGTTTCTCCCGAACGTTTTTGTAAGCAGGACGAATCAGTCGTTTGCTGGCGAAGTTCATCTCCTCGATGCGGTGTGCCGACCAACCCACAATTCGGGCCATGGCAAACAGTGGGGTAAATACCTCTGCCGGCAGGCCGATGGCGTCATAAACGAAACCGGAGTAGAAGTCAACGTTGATGCAAGTGCGTGCTTTGGCGGTCTGCTTCTTAAAGCCTAGGAACACCTCCACGGCACGTTCCTCGATCAGTTCCATGAAGTTGAACTCTTTCTCGCGTCCCTTTTCACGGGCCAGCTCACGAGCCTTCTCCTTCAGCAGGTCGGCACGAGGATCGCTCACGGTGTAGACAGCATGGCCGATGCCATAGATGAGACCGGTGCGGTCGTATGCTTCCTTCTTTAGAATCTTGGTCAAGTAGGCATCGATCTGCTCCACACTGCTCCAGTCGTCCACGTTCTTTTTCATGTCTTCCAGCATACCCTGTACCTTGATGTTGGCACCCCCGTGAAGGGGACCCTTCAGAGAACCGATACCGGCTGCGATTGCCGAATAGGTATCGGTTTCGGTAGAACTGGTGACCCGCACCGAGAAGGTGGAGTTGTTACCGCCACCATGTTCTGCATGCAGTATCAGCGCCAGGTCGAGGATCTTCACATCCAGTTCGGTGTAATTGTCACGTCCCTTCATCATGAATAGGAAGTTCTCCGCTACGGAGCGATCTTCATAGGGATGACGCACGTGCAGCGAACGCCCCATCTGATCATGACGCATCACCTGGTAAGCATAGGCGATGATGGTGGGAAACTTGGCTATCAGGTTAAGCGACTGACGTACCAGGTTGTCGGGTGAGATGTCATCGGGATTCTCGTCGTAGGCATACAGCTCCAGCACGCTTCTGGCAAGGATGTTCATGATGTTCTTCCCCTTCAGTGAGAGGATATTCATGGTGGCCAGATGGTTAAGCGGCATTGTGTGCGCAATCAGGCTGTTCACGGCATCCAACTCCTCCTTGTTTGGGAGCCGACCGGAGAGCAGCAGGAAGGCAGTCTCCTCGAAGCCGAGCCTGTTTTCAGACTGTACACCTTTCACCAACTCCTCCACATCCATGCCGCGGTAGTAGAGCTTTCCCGGTACAGGCTTCAGTGTGCCATCCTCCTGGCGCTCATAGCCCACTACATCACCCACACGAGTGAGTCCAGCCAGAACACCGGAGTGATCCTCGTTGCGCAGACCGCGCTTCACACCCATTTTTGTAAAGAGGTCCTTGTCGATGTTGCTGGTGAAGGCAATGGAATCAGATAAAGTCTTCGTTATTTGTTCATTATTCATCTTTTGATATGTTTTGATTGTAAAATTTCAGTAATATGAAAATGTTGGGCAATGGTTAGAGAATGCTGAATTAACAGCCATTCAATCCATTTTGTTTGTTTGAATCTTTATAATTTAATGGTTTCGGTCACTTTTTGTGCAAACTCAGCAGTGGTTAGAGCTTTCCCTTGATTCATGAAACGAGCCAGGTCGGCAGTGGCATAACCTTCAGCAAATAGCTTCTCAAGTGATGTTGTGATCAACGCACCTGCCTCGTGCCATCCCATGTATTCAAGCATCATCACCCCCGAGAGCAGCATGGAGCAGGGGTTGGCTTTCCCCTTCCCCACAATATCGGGAGCCGTGCCGTGCGTCGCTTCAAAGATGGCGTGTCCGGTGTGATAATTGATATTGGCACCCGGTGCGATACCGATGCCGCCAACCATCGCCGCCAACTGGTCGGAGATATAGTCACCATTGAGGTTAAGCGTAGCCACCACGGCATACTCTTCCGGTTTGAGGAGCGTGTTCTGCAGGAATGCATCTGCAATCACATCCTTGATGAAAACCTTCCCGTTGGCAATTGCCAGATTGTATTCCTCAACCGCCTTCTCCAGACCACGCTCTGCCTCAATCTGGCGAAACTTATGCTCGGTAAAGGTATGGTCGGGAAACTCACGTTCGGCAAGTGCATAGCCCCACTTCTTAAAGCCACCCTCGGTGAACTTCATGATGTTGCCCTTGTGTACTAGTGTCACAGAAGGCAGACCATGCTCCAGCGCATATTCGATGGCTGCGCGTACCAGACGTTCAGTACCCTCCAGTGATACCGGTTTTACGCCAAGCGAAGTGCTTTCCGGGAAACGGATCTTCGCCACTCCCATCTCTTCCTGAAGAAATTTGAGTACCTTTTTCAGTTCAGGTGTCCCGGCTGCCCATTCAATGCCGGCATAGATATCCTCGGTGTTCTCTCGAAAGATGGTGACATGTACCTTCTCAGGATGCAGTAGCGGTGTTGCCACGCCCTCAAACCAACGAACCGGCCGCAGACAGACATAGAGATCCAGCTCCTGTCGGAGCGCTACATTAAGGGAACGGATACCCTCTCCGATGGGTGTGGTAAGCGGGCCCTTGATTCCCACCATGTGGGTACGGAAAGCCTCCATCGTCTCTTCAGGCAACCAACTGCCCACGGCGTTGAAAGCTTTCTCGCCGGCAAGCACCTCGCGCCACTCGATTCTGCGGCTATCACTATAAGCTTTCGCAACTGCATCATCAATTATTTGCTGCACGTGGGGAGTGATCTCCTTACCGATGCCGTCTCCCTCGATAAAAGGGATTACTGGTCTGTCGGGCACCTTCAGCCGCTCGCCCTCTTTTGTTATCTGCATGGTTCTTTCATCTCCTGATTAATTATTTCCTCATCGCATTCAGGGCACTGCCGGCCTTAAACCACTCGATCTGTTGCTCGTTGTAGGTGTGAGACACCTCGAACCGATCTTTTGTGCCATCGGGATGCAACAACTCAACGATGAGGTTCCGTCCGGGAGCAAATTCGTTCAAGCCGATCACGCTGATCTTGTCGCGTTCCTGTACTTTGTTATAATCCTCCTTGTTGACAAAGGTGAGTGCCAGCATACCCTGTTTCTTCAGGTTGGTCTCGTGAATACGGGCGAACGACTTCACCAGGATCACCTTCACATTGAGATGACGCGGTTCCATGGCAGCATGCTCACGACTGGATCCTTCGCCATAATTCTCTTCAGCAATCACGATGGAACCTACTCCTTTGCTTTTGAACTTGCGGGCCAATGCCGGTACCGGCATATATTCCAACGTTTCTGGGTCGAGTACTGCATTGGTCTGTTCATTGAAACTGTTTACAGCCCCTATGAGCATGTTGTCGGAGATGTTATCGAGGTGACCTCTATAGCGGAGCCAGGGGCCAGCCATCGAGATATGGTCGGTGGTACACTTGCCCTGAACCCTGATGAGCAAAGGCAGGTTGGTATAATCCTTCCCGTCCCAGGCAGGGAAGGGTTGCAGTTTTTGCAGACGGTTCGACTGTGGGTCGATGGTTACCTCCACTCCAGCCTCCGGAGAGGGAGCCAGGTAACCGGCATCCTTCACCTCATATCCCAGAGGGGGCATCTCAAAACCTTTCGGCTCGGGTAATTTCACCGCATCCCCCTTGTCGTTGAGCAGTGTGTCGGTAAGTGGATTGAAACAGAGATCGCCAGCGATGGTGAGTGCAGCCACCAGCTCGGGAGAGGTGACAAAAGCATGAGTGTTAGGATTGCCGTCGTTGCGCTTGGCAAAGTTACGATTGAAAGAGGTGACGATGGAGTTGGTGCGGTTGTCTGCCACATCATCACGTTTCCACTGTCCGATACAGGGGCCACAGGCGTTGGCGATGATGGTGGCACCCGCCTTGTCAAACTCCTCCAGGATGCCATCGCGTTCAGCGGTGTAGCGTATCTGTTCCGAGCCGGGGTTGATCAGGAACTGTGCCTTCACCGGCACTCCCTGTTCACGTGCATACTTTACGATGGAGACTGCACGGGTGAGGTCTTCATAAGAAGAGTTGGTGCAGGAACCGATGAGTCCTACCTCCATCTTGCGGGGGTAGTTGTTCTTGCGCACCACTTCGCCAAACTCGGAAATGGTGTAAGCTGCATCGGGGGTGAATGGACCGTTGATATGAGGTTCCAGCGCGGAGAGATCGATCTCGATCAGCTGGTCATAATATTGTGCAGGATCGGCCATTACCTCCGGATCAGGCTGCAGA
>JAAZLV010000189.1 GCA_012799155.1 Bacteroidales bacterium
CTGCGCGGCATCACCATTGCAGGCATGATCATGGTCAACAATGCCGGCTCAGGTCAATATGTCTACGAACCACTGCGCCATGCACACTGGCACGGGCTCACACCCACCGACCTGGTCTTCCCCTTCTTCATGTTCATCATGGGGGTCTCCACCTACCTCTCGCTGCGCAAGTTCAATTTCGAACCATCCAAAAATGCAACCTGGAAAATTGCACGTCGCACACTCCTCATCTTCGTGATCGGAGTGGCATTGGGATGGTTCGGTCAACTCACCAGGGGAGTGGCTTCGGGGGAGTCGTTGGCCGTGGCAGCATCTCACTTTGAAACCCTCCGCATCCTGGGGGTACTGCAACGACTGGCGCTGGCATATGGCCTTGCTGCAATGACAGCCGTTCTGGTGAAGGGAAGATTACTGCCCTGGTTAATCGGCATCCTATTGTTTGGGTATTACCTGATTCTTCGCCTTGGAAATGGGTTTGAGATGTCGGAAGAGAATATCATCGCGGTGGTCGACAGGGCACTATGGGGTACGGCACACATGTACAAGGACACCACACCGGAGGGGGTGCGCATTGCCTTCGATCCGGAAGGGTTGCTCAGTACACTCCCCTCCATCGCCCACGTGCTGATCGGCTTTCTCTTCGGCAAGCTGATCGCGGAGAACAGAGACAACCATAAGCGGGTAGAGAAGCTGCTGATCTGGGGAACACTCCTCGCCTTTGCCGGCCTGTTGTTTCAATACGGTTGCCCCATCAACAAGAAAATATGGAGCCCCACTTTCGTGCTCATCACCACCGGCTTTGCAGCACAGTTGCTCGGGTTGTTGATCTGGATCATCGATATCAACAAAAGAGAGCGCTGGAGCCGTTTCTTTCACGCTTTCGGTGTAAATCCGCTCATCATCTACGTCTTCGCAGGGGTGATGGCCAACCTGCTCTCCAGCATCCGGTTTGGGTGGCAGGGAGAGACCATCTCTGTTAAAGAGTTCGCCTATCAGGTGCTGTTGCGCCCATGGGCAGGCGACTATTTCGGATCGCTGCTCTACGCTTTGCTGTTCATCAGCCTCTGCTGGCTGTTCGGATATATTCTGTACAAAAAAAAGATTTACATCAAACTATAAAGGGCGGCTGGTGGTTAATAGAACAACAACACATGAGATTGATGAATAAATCTTCAGCGAGACACATATTGATTGCCGACAGCGGAGCGACCAAAACCGACTGGTGCCTAGTACGTGACGGAGAGATCCTGCAGCGCTTCTCCGGAAACGGGATTAGTCCGGTTTATCAGTCGGAAGAAGAGATTGCACTGGAGATCAGGGAGCAGGTATGGCCGCATCTGAAAGAGCGCGAGATCCATGCCATTCACTTCTATGGCAGCGGATGCATTCCGGGGAAAACGGTTCTCGTCGAGAACGCCCTCCAACAGTCATTTCCCATTGAAGAGATCCATGTGTACAGCGATCTTATTGCTGCCGCGCACAGCCTTTGCAGTCACGAGGAGGGCATCGCCTGCATCCTCGGTACCGGCAGCAACTCCTGCCAATGGAACGGCAGTGAGATCATTGCTCAGGTATCACCCCTGGGCTTCATCCTGGGTGACGAGGGGAGCGGTGCCGCCCTCGGTAGACAACTGGTGGGAGATGCTCTCAAGAACCAGCTCACACCGGGACTGAAAGAAAAGCTACTTGAGGAGCAGCAACTCACTCCTTCCCTGATCATCGACAAGGTCTACCGCCAACCCTTTCCCAGTAGGTTCCTTGCCAGTCTGGCTCCTTTTCTACTCAACAATATTGGTGACGATAGCATCCGCAAGATCGTGAACCGTAGCTTTACCGATTTCTTCGAACGCAATGTAATGC
>JAAZLV010000190.1 GCA_012799155.1 Bacteroidales bacterium
CGAAGGGTATCTTCATGCGGCCTGTCTTCTGTACGTTGAGGAAGTTGACGAAGATGCCCTGTGCAGTCTCGGGGCGGAGGAACACCTTCATGGCACCGTCGGCGGTGGATCCCATCTCGGTGGAGAACATCAGGTTGAACTGACGCACCTCCGTCCAGTTACGGGTGCCGCTGATGGGGCAGGCGATCTCGCAGTCGATGATGATCTGCCGCAGCTCTTCCAGGTTGTTGTCGTTGAGTGCTTTGGCGAAGCGGGCATGGATCTCATCCCTCTTCTGCCTGTTTTCCAGTACACGGGGATTGGTGTCGCGAAACATCTGCTCGTCGAAGCTTTCGCCGAATCGCTTCTGCGCCTTCTGCACCTCTTTCTCTATCTTGTCGTCGTACTTCGCCAGGTGATCCTCGATCAGCACATCGGCACGGTATCGCTTCTTGCTCTCCTTGTTGTCAATCAGCGGGTCGTTGAACGCATCCACATGTCCCGATGCCTTCCAGATGGTGGGGTGCATAAAGATGGCAGAGTCGATGCCCACCACGTTCTCGTGCAGCAGCACCATGCTGTCCCACCAATATTTCTTGATGTTGTTTTTGAGCTCCACACCCATCTGACCGTAGTCATACACAGCGCCCAGCCCGTCATAGATCTCGCTCGACTGAAACACGTATCCATATTCCTTGCAGTGTGATACCAGTTTCTTAAATACCTCTTCCTGTTGTGCCATATTCAATTTTGGGAATCATACCTTCGGCGCTGTTCATCATGCGCCTGCTTGTAATTGTTTCTGATTGCTATCTGTTCACTATTTTCAACCTGCAAAGTAAACGGTTTTTTTTGAGATTTGGGCCACCAAAATGCTTAAAGATAAATAATGGTGCCAATTTGAAGCCGACATCAGGGAAAAATTGTATTTTTGCATCTTACACACAATTAGACAGACAAAGAACGGTGAGGAGATGGCAGGTGGGATGAAATCGTTGGCAAAGGAGACCTTCTTTTACGGGATGGGTAGCGTGCTGCCCAAGTTGCTGAGCTGGTTCCTCTCCCTCTACTGGGCCTTTGCCCTGCCACGGGTGGATGACATAGGCGTGCTGACAAACTTCTATGCCTGGGTGGCACTGCTGCAGGTGATCCTCACCTATGGGATGGAGACAGGCTTCTTCCGCTTTGCCAACAAGGAGTCAGATCCCGCCAGGGTCTTTTCCACCACATTTATAAGCATCCTTTCCAGCACACTCCTTTTCTTTGTGATTGCCCTGATCTTCCTGGAGCCTGTGGCATTTGCGCTGGGCGGCACTCAGATGAAACCGCACTACCTGCTATTGATGGTACTGATCCTCTGTTTCGACGTGGTGGGAGCCATCCCCTTTGCCAACCTGCGCTTCAAAAAGAGACCCATCCGCTTTGCAGCAATCAAGATGGTCAACGTGGGGCTCACCATCCTGATCAACCTCTTCTTCTTCCTGGTCTGTCCCCTTCTTCAGGAGCGGTTCCCCGATGCTTTTGCCTGGTTCGATCTGAGCCGGGGCGTCGATTACATCCTGATCGCCAACCTGATCGCCTCAGTGGTGCAGCTGCTGATGGTCTCGCCTGAACTGAGGATTCGTTTTACATTCGATAAAGCGTTGCTGCGCAGGATGCTCCGCTACTCCTTCCCGATACTGATCCTGGGAATTGCCGGTATTCTCAACCAGACGGTGGACAAGATTCTCTTTCCCTGGTACTATCCCGATAAGGCGAACGCTTTCCATGAGCTGGGCATCTACGGTCAGAACTTCAAGATAGCCATTATCATGGTGATGTTTACGCAGGCGTTCCGCTACGCCTTCGAACCCTTTATCTTTGCACGCAACAGGGAGGCTGCCGACGACCGGCAGTCGTTCAGCGACGCCACCCGCTATTTCATTCTCTTCGGGCTGCTCATCTTCCTGCTGACCACCGGTTACATCGATCTCATCAAGTTCCTGATACCAACAGCTTATCACGAGGGGCTGAAGGTGGTGCCGATCGTGCTGATGGGTGAGCTCTTCTTTGGTGTCTACTTCAACCTGTCGCTCTGGTATAAACTTACCGATCAGACCCGCTGGGGAGCTTATATGTCTGTCTTCGGTTTCATCATCACCTTGCTGATCAACATTCTGTTTATTCCCCGCTTTGGATACATGGCCTGCGCCTGGGCATCATTTATCGCCAACCTGGCGATGATGGCAATCTCCTACGGCTTGGGACAGAAACATTACCCCATCCCTTACAATCTCCGATCTGCATCAACCTTCTTTCTGCTCACACTCATTCTCTATGCAGGCATCAGGATAAGCTATCTACAGATTGAGAGCCTCCCGTTACGACTGGCTGTCAGCACCTTGCTGGTGGCAATATATCTTGTTGTGATGATAAAGAGGGAACTGCCGCTGAGACAATGGCCATTTATCGGGAAATATTTCAAGTAATTAAAATGAATATTAATAAATTATACAATCATTATCAAAGCTAACAGCTTATAGCTTGTCGCTTATGGCTTATGGCTTATTGCTAATTACACCAACCTATGAAAAAACTTTTCTTATCGCTCACAATTTTATTTGTGGCATTCACTGCGAGAGCAGATGAAGGAATGTGGCTCCTGAAGGAGCTTAACCGTGAGAATATCGCTCGCATGCAGGAGCTGGGATTCACTTTTCCTGCTGACCAGCTTTACAGTGAACAGAACCCATCGCTCAAAGATGCCGTCGTAATCTTCGGCGGAGGATGTACGGGCGTGGTAGTATCGGAAGAAGGACTTGTCTTCACCAACCACCATTGCGGCTATGGAGCCATACAGCAGCTGAGTGCTGTGGAGCATGACTACCTGCGTGACGGCTTTGCGGCTGCCAGCAAGAGCGATGAACTCTATGCCGACGGTCTTACAGTCTCCTTTCTCCGTTCGATGGAGGATGTAACAGACCGCATTGCACCCCATGTGCCGCTGGTAATGAGCGAGATTCAGCGTGAGCTGGCCATTGACTCCATTTCAAACGAATTGATCAGTGAGTATGAAAGTGATCCTTTTACCCGTGCACGGGTGATACCCTTCTTTTCTCGCAACAAATATTATGTTGTGCTCTACGATCTGTTCCGTGACGTGCGCATGGTTGTAGCTCCTCCCTCCTCTGTAGGTAAGTTCGGCGGGGATACCGACAACTGGATGTGGCCACGCCACACAGGCGATTTCTCGGTGTTCCGTGTTTATGCCGGCAAGGACAACCAACCGGCCAATTACAGTGCCGATAATGTACCCTATCAGCCCAAATATGTGGTACCGGTATCGCTGGCAGGGGCGACGGAAGGTGATTACGCAATGACTGTGGGATACCCTGGAAGCACTCAACGCTATCTCTCCTCATGGGGCATTCGCCAGCGCATGGAGTCGGAGAACAAACCACGCATTGAGGTGCGTGGTGCCAAGCAGGAGATATGGTGGGATGCCATGACAGCGAATGATACCATCCGTATCAAGTATGCCAGCAAGTATGCCGGCAGCTCCAACTATTGGAAGAACTCAATGGGAATGAACGAGGCACTGACCCGTCTGGGTGTGTTGCCTGAGAAGGAAGCACTGGAGTCGAGGCTTGCTGAGTGGATCAAAAACAACCCGGCACAGGGAAACAAGTATGAAGGTACACTGGCTACCCTCAAGGAAGCCTACACCGCTTCCGATGAGTTGGCGCGCAACACCACCTATTTCCTGGAGACATTTAACAATGGCATCGAGCTGATTCGTTTTGCCAACACCATCCTCCGTTTCGACAGCGATGGTACGGAAGAGGATAAACAGGCTTTCATCAACGACCGCCTGGTTGAATC
>JAAZLV010000026.1 GCA_012799155.1 Bacteroidales bacterium
ATGCCAACCCTGTTCAGGATGAAGGCGAACTCGAAGGCGGTATCTTTGATTCCGTCGTAACGACCGGTGGCACCGCCGTGACCCGAGTCCATGTTCATGTGCAACAGCAGAATGTTGTCGTCGGTTTTCAGGGAACGCAGCTTGGCGCTCCACTTTGCCGGCTCGTGAAAGAGCACCTGCGAGTCGTTGATGCCGCCGGTGATCAGCATATTGGGATACTCCTTCGCCTCCACGTTGTCATAGGGCGAGTAGGAGAGCATGTAGTTGAATGATTCCTCCTCATTGGGATTGCCCCACTCCTCATACTCACCCGTGGTGAGGGGCAGCGTTTCGTCGAGCATGGTGGTGACCACATCCACAAAGGGCACCTGTGCCACGATTGTCTGGTAGAGGTCGGGGCGCATGTTGACCACGGCACCCATCAGCAGTCCGCCGGCGCTGCCGCCCATGGCTGCCAGCCTGTCGGGTGAGGTGTAGCCGTCGTTGATCAGCTTCTCACTGCAGGCGATGAAGTCGGTGAAGCTGTTTTTCTTCTTCATCAACTTGCCATCCTCATACCACTGCTCACCCAGGTCGCTGCCGCCACGGATCTGAGCAATGCCGAATACAAAGCCGCGGTCGATGAGGCTGTAGAAGCTGGCACTGAAGTAGACATCAGAGCTGCTGCCGTAGCTACCGTAGGAGTAAAGCAGTGCCGGGTTGCTGCCATCCCGCTTCAAACCCTTGCGATAGACGATGGCCATCGGTACCTTCACCCCATCGGGGGCATCTGCCCAGAGGCGTTCCACCACATAGTCGTCAGGATTGAAGCCGGAGGGTATCTCCTGCTCTTTCAATTTCGCTGTCTCACCACTCGTGATGTCATACTCGAAGAGGGTGGTGGGCCGGTTCAGGGAGGTGTAGGAGTAGCGGAAGGTGGTGGCATCATACTCCGGGTTGCCGCTCAGCGTGGCGCTATATACCGGCTCGGGGAAAGAGATGGTGGTAGCCTCCCCACCGGTGAGGGGGGTGATGCTGATCTCGCTCAGCCCGTTGATGCGACGTTCCACCAAAAGGTGTTCTTTCAGCACATCGATTCCTTCAATGCGGGCATCATCGCGATGGGGCATCACTACTTGCCATTGTGTCTTGTCGCTATGTGCATCGAGGGGCACTGAATAAATCATGCCGTTGAGTTTCTCCTTGTCCTTATATCGCACATAGAATTGCTCTTTGTGGGCGTGAACCGAGTACTCCACACCCTGCTCACGGGGGAGGAAGAGTGTGAAGGAATCCTGTGGCCTGTCGGCAGGGATGAACCGCTCCTCGGAGGTGGTGGAGCTGGCGCTGCCGATAAAGATATACTCCTTGGTCTTGCTACCGGAGACGTAGGTGGAGAAACGGGTATCGCTCTCCTCGTAGACCAGTGTCGCTTCCCGCTCATCCAATGCCTGCCGGTAGATGCGGTTGGAACGAAGTGTTTCGTCGATGGTGCTGTAGAAGAGGGTGTTGTTGTCGTTGGCCCAGGCTATCGAGGCGGCACCGATCACGGTGAAGCCTATCTCCTCTCCGCTCTCCTGATCCTTGATCTTCATCACGAACTCAGCGTAAGAGCCTGTCTCGTTGAAGAGGTAGGCCACCTTGCTGTTGTCGGGACTCACCGAGTAGCCTCCGAAGATGAAGGCTGTCTTCCCCTCGGCCATCGTGTTAAGGTCGAAGAGTATCTCCTCGGGTGCTTCCATCGATCCCTTGCGGCGACAGTAGGTGCGGTACTGTTTTCCCTTCTCGGTGCGACTGTAATAGTAGTAGCCGTCGCTGAAGGATGGGTAACTCTCGTCATCCTCCTTGATGCGGCCCACGACCTCATTGTAAATGGTCTCCTGGAGCTCTTTTGTGGAGGCCATTACCGTGTCGGTGTATCTGTTCTCCGCCTGGAGGTAGTCAATCACTTTGGGATCGTTCTTGTCTTTCAGCCAGAAATAGTTGTCGATGCGCGTCTGTCCAAAGTTGACGAAAGTGTCGGGCCTCACCTCTGCCATGGGAGGTGCGGGAAAGTCAGTTTGTTTCAATGTCTTGATCGGTTTGTTCGTGTCGTTGCACGAGGTGAAGGTAATGAGCAAGGCTGCCAGGGGCAGCCACCAGTTCAGCTGTTTCATATGACCGGCTTTTTAAGTTTCCAAAGAGTGCAAATATACACAATTCAGTCGAAACGGCTATAATGAACATTCTTTTTCTGCCTCTGTTTATAACTAAACAGCAATGTACTTATGCACAAACATCATCACCGGCACAATGATGTGAAGAACATCAAGGTAGCTTTCTTCCTGAACCTCCTGTTCACTATCATCGAGTTTGTAGGGGGGATACTGACAAACAGCATGGCAATCCTCTCCGATGCGGTACATGACATGGGTGACAGCGTCACGCTGGGACTGTCATGGTACTTCCAGAAGCTATCGAAGAAGCCGGGTGACAAAGCCTATACCTACGGCTACAAGCGTTTCTCGCTACTGGGGGCGATTGTCAACTCCCTGATCCTGCTGGTGGGAAGTGTGGTGATCCTGTTCAACGCCGTGCCCCGGCTGTTGCATCCGGAACAACCCGATACAAAGGGAATGCTCCTGCTGGCTGTGCTGGGGGTGATCATCAATGGTGTGGCGGTGTTGCGCCTGCGCCGTGGGCACTCCCTCAATGAGCGTGTGGTATCGCTGCACCTGCTGGAGGATGTGTTGGGCTGGGTGGCAGTGCTCATTGGTGCCCTGGTGATGCATTTCGTGGATGCCCCGGTGATTGATCCGCTGCTTTCGGTGGCGATCACGCTTTTCATCCTGTTCAATGTCTATCGCAACATGCGTCAGAGCTTCCGCATCATTCTGCAGGGGAGTCCCGAGAAACTTAACCTGGCGGCGGCAGCCCAAGCTGTTGCTGCACTGGAGGGTGTGCGCCGGGCGGAACACCTGCACGCCTGGTCGGTCGACGGTGAGTACAACGTGCTCACCATGCATGTAGTTGTCAGCCGTGAGATGTCGATGAGAGAGCAACAACAACTGAAACAGCGTATACGTGGTACACTCAATCAGATGGGGGTACAGCATGCCACCATCGAACTGGAGCTCTTTGAGGATCCGGAGGATTGTAGGTTGTAGTTGTCAGTTCTCAGTTTCAAATCTGAAACTTCGAACCATGAACTTCAAATGATAAACTTTATAACCTGCCAACCTGTCAACTTACTTACTTATGAACGTTTATTCGAGGTAGGTGTAACCGTAAAGCCCTGAGCGGTAGTTGGAGAGGAATTCTTTTCCTTCCTCTACTGAGATCCTGCCCTGCTTCACCGAGCTCATCACCCAGGTTTCCACTGTGCGTACCAGCTTCTTGGCGTTGTACTGGGCATATTCCAGCACCTCGGCTACCGACTCGCCGTCGATCACCTGGTCAATCCTGTATCCCGCGTCACTTGCAGAGACATGCACCACGTTGGTATCGCCGAAGAGGTTGTGCAGGTCGCCCAGAATCTCCTGGTATGCACCCACAAGGAAGACACCGATGTAGTAAGGCTCATCCTTCTTAAGGGGGTGCACCGGCAGGTAGGTGTTGCGGAAGCCGTCCTGTGAGGCGAAGTTGGCAATCTTGCCGTCTGAGTCGCAGGTGATGTCCTGCAGCGTGGCAGTCTTGGCAGGCCGTTCATCCAACCGGTGGATGGGAATGATCGGGAAGACCTGATCGATTGCCCACGAGTCGGGAAGTGACTGGAAGAGCGAGAAGTTACAGAAATATTTGTCGGGGAGGAGGGTCCCCAGCTGACGCAGCTCCTCGGGCGCATGCTTGGCCCGGTTGCTGGTGCTGTTGATCTCACGCGCGATGGAGAAGTAGAGCTGCTCCACCTGTGCCCGTGTCTTCAGGTCGAGCATGCCGAGGCTGAAGAGGTCGAGCGATTCCTCACGGATCTGTTGTGCATCGTGCCATGCTTCCAGCATGCGCGCCTGTGTGAGCGATTCCCAAATATTGTAGAGTTCCTTTACCAATTCATGGTCATCTTCCTGGATGTCCATATCCTCGGCCCACTCGGGGAGGGTGGCTGTCTCCAGCACCTCGAATACCAGTACGGAGTGGTGCGCCGTGAGGGCGCGACCCGACTCGGTGATGATGTTGGGGTGGGGGATCTCATTTTTGTTGGCAGCGTCGACGAAGGTGAAGACCGAGTCGTTCACATACTCCTGAATGGAATAGTTGATGCTGTTCTCGGTGAAGGAGGAGCGGGTGCCGTCATAGTCTACCCCCAGTCCGCCACCGATGTCAACGAACTCAATCTTGAAACCCATGCTGTGCAACTGCACGTAGAACTGTGCCGCCTCACGCAGGGCGGTCTTGATGCGGCGTATCTTGGTGATCTGGCTGCCGATGTGGAAGTGTATCAACCGGAAGCATTCGGTGAGGTTGTTTGCCTTGAGCACCTCCAGCGCTTCCAGCAGCTCGCTGGAGTTGAGGCCGAACTTGCTGCCGTCGCCGCCCGACTCCTCCCACTTGCCGCTGCCACTGCTGGCCAGCTTCACCCGTATGCCGATGTTGGGCTTCACCTTGAGTCGCTTGGCGATGCGGATTGTCAGCTCCAGCTCGTTGAGTTTCTCCACCACGATGAAGACCTGCTTGCCCATCTTCTGTGCCAGCAGCGCCAGCTCGATGTAGCTCTCATCCTTGTAGCCGTTGCAGATGATGAATGAGTTTGTTTCGGTGTTGATGGCGAGCACGGCGTGCAGCTCCGGCTTGGAGCCGGCCTCCAGGCCTATGTTGAAGCGCTTGCCGCTGGAGACGATCTCCTCCACCACCTGACGCATCTGGTTCACCTTGATGGGATAGACGATGTAATGCTGTGCGGCATATTCATACTCCTTTGAGGCGATGGCAAAGCTATTGGAGATCTTCTCTATACGGTTGTCCAGGATCTGTGGAAAACGGAGCAGTACGGGCGACGACACATCACGCAGGTATAGCTCGCGCATCAGCTCGCTGATGTCCACGCTTCCCCCCTCTTTCTTGTGAGGTGTCACCTGTACATGTCCCTTGTCGTTGATGGAGAAGTAACCGTTTCCCCAACCGTTGATGTTGTACAACTCTTCTGAATCTTCAATACGCCATTTTCTCATTTCGGCAAACCTTTTTTTTGATGGATAACTCTTGAACCTACAAAAATAAACATTAATTTGCTCATGTGAGAAGGTGGAGATGAAAATGAGCCGGAATTGTACTTTTTCTGAAGAAAATGGGAGATTATAACTTTTTTTAATGAGAGCGGTGCAACTTTTATACTCCCTGCATCATCTTATCAGATGTGTGGACTACCGTTCCAATGAAGAAACATGACTAAATATTAGTAACTATGAATCGAAATATCACTTTACTGCTATCTGCGCTGTTGACCATTCTGCTTTTTGCTTCCTCTTCGTGCGATAAGAATGAAAAGTTGCCCGACAACGGAGAGCTCCCCGATCCCATTGAGATATCGCTCCGCGGCGAAGAGGTGGAAATGTTGGAGGCGGACCAGCAGTTTGCATTCGATTTTTTTACCCGTGTTTATGACGCGGAGAAGATAGGTCAGGACCGTAACTTCATGATCTCTCCCCTTAGCCTGAGCATGGCGCTTGCCATGACCCGCAACGGAGCTGCAGGCGAAACGGAGGCGGCCATGACGGAGACACTGAAACTGACACCCTTTAACGATGAAGAGGCGATCAACAGTTACTACAGCAAGCTGCGTGAAGCGTTGCTGGCGACCGATCCCTCCACCAAACTCTCCATCGCCAACTCCATCTGGACCAACAAACATATCACAATCAAGCCTGCGTTCATCTCCACCAACCGTGATTACTTCCATTCCACGGTGGAGGCTGTCGACTTCGGCGACCCTGCTACGGTGGGACGCATCAACCAGTGGGCTGCCGACAACACGCAGCAACTTATTGACCACGTGCTGGATGAAACCGACCCTATGGCTCTGATGTACCTGCTGAATGCCATCTACTTCAAGGGGATCTGGACTTCTCAGTTCGACAAGAAGCAGACCCAAAAAGCATCCTTCACCTATGAGGACGGACGTGTGAAGCAGGTGAACATGATGCAGCAGAAGGCAGAGTTCAATTATACCGAAAATGAAACAATGCAGATTGTGGAGCTCCCCTACGGCAACCAGGCCTTCAGCATGGTGGTACTGCTGCCCAAAGCAGGAAAGAAACTGGGTGACATCAACAACCTGCTGCGCGAGGGTTCCGCATGGGGCACCCTGAACAGTAGCCGTAGAAGGGCATTGGTGGACCTGCGACTGCCACGCTTCAAGACTGAATACAACATCCGTCTGAACGACCTGCTGACCGATATGGGAATGGGGGTTGCCTTCGCACCCGGTCAGGCAGATTTTTCCCGCATGTCGGATCTGGAGGCTTTCATCTCATTCGTCGATCAGTTCACCTACATCAGCACCGACGAGGAGGGTACCGAGGCCGCAGCAGTCACGGTCGTAGGGGTAGAATTGACCTCTGTCGGGCCATCACGGGAAGTTACCTTTCATGCCAATCGTCCCTTCATCTACCTGATCCGGGAACACTCCACCGGTGCCATCCTCTTTATGGGTGCGGTTAAAAATTTTGATTGAGGATTCTTTTTCATCCATTTTTTTTCGTAAAACTCCTACATTTCCTACATTTCCTGCATTTCATTCATCTCGTTCATGCAGTTGAG
>JAAZLV010000191.1 GCA_012799155.1 Bacteroidales bacterium
GAATATGGATACTGGGGACTGTTGCTGGCCTCCTTCCTGGCAGCTACTGTACTGCCATTCAGTTCAGAAGTGGTTTTCGCGGCATTGATAGCGGCGGGACTGGACATCTGGCAATGCATCCTATTTGCCACCGTGGGCAATGCTTTGGGTGGTGCTACCTGTTACTATCTGGGACGACTCGGCAAAACGGAATGGTTGCAAAAATGGTTCAGGATTAAACCTGAACAGATCGATAAGATGATCCGTTGGCTGCACGGTAAAGGGGGTGTAATGGGCTTCTTCGGTTTCCTGCCCGCTGTGGGAGATGCAATTCTGGTGGCACTGGGATTCATGCGTGCCAACGTCCCCTTGGTGATGGGCACCATGACGCTGGGAAAGTTCCTCCGTTACCTGCTCATAGCGTTTGGTACGGAAGGAATACTGTCAATCTTTTAAGTAGCATGTACCCGAATGATTGCTTGATAGTTGATCTGTTAGTTCGTACCCATGTTGCATATAAAAAGCACTGAATGATGAAAGCTGACTGTTGAACAATATTTGAAGTCAATAGCTTATAACCAATGGCTGATTGCCAAAAAATAACTTTTTCAATATGACCATTCTTTTTCATGAAATTATATATGGACCGGTACAGAGCCGCCGACTAGGCAGATCACTGGGTGTGAATCTATTGCCCTACGACGGGAAGCTTTGCTCGTTCGACTGTATCTATTGTGAATGCGGATTCAACAGGGATTTCCGTACCAAAACGAAACTGCCTGACAGGGAGAACGTGCGGGCTGCCTTGGATGACAAACTGTTACAGTTGCAAAAAGAGGGTGTGACACCCGATGTGATTACCTTCGCCGGCAACGGAGAGCCTACCATGCATCCGGAGTTTGAAGGAATCATCGATGACACACTGTTGCTTCGTGACCGTTATTTTCCACAAGCAAAGATCAGTGTGCTCTCTAACGGTCTTCATCTCAACAAGAAAGAGGTGTTCGACGCCATGAAAAAGATAGAAAATCCCATTCTGAAGCTTGATTCTGCATTCGATGAGACAGCACGACAAATTGACCGTCCCAATGCAGCGACATACAGCGTGAGCCAACAGGTGGAACGATATCGTTTGTTTCAGGGTGATTTTATCCTTCAGTCGATGTTTCTGCGTGGTCGTTTTGAGGGGAGGGTAGTGGACAACACTACAGAGGAAGAGATTTCAGCCTGGTTAGGGCTCGTCAGATCGCTTCAACCGCGCGAGGTAATGATCTACACCATCGACCGTGAAACGCCCGCCAGAGAGCTTGAAAAAGCGCCAAAAGAGGTATTGAAGGAAATCGCCCGCAGGGTGGAGGAACTGGGCATACAAACCACGGTTGCGGTATGAACCATGGGGTTTAGTTTTTCTGTTTCCGAAAAAAGAGGTGATAGATCTGAATAATGCATACCACTGCATTGGAGATGATCAATGGCCATTTGAATCCAAGCAGTACCCCATATACGATGAACAATGCGCAGGCAATCAGGTTGATCATCCGCACTTTTCTTACCTGTGTGGGAAGAAAAGAGACTACAAGAAAGGTCATGGCTAAATAGCCGAAAAGTTCTGTGGAATCCATAAAAGGTTGGTTAAATATCTTGTTTATTGATGTTGTCATACATTGAACCTAAAGTGCATGATATCACCATCCTGCACCAGGTATTCCTTCCCCTCCACGCTCATTTTTCCTGCTTCTTTTACGGCACTCTCCGATCCATATTGAATGTAATCATCATACTTGATTACCTCGGCACGGATGAACCCTTTCTCAAAGTCGGTATGAATCACACCGGCACATTGAGGTGCTTTCCACCCCTTGTGGAAGGTCCATGCCCGTACCTCCTGCACACCGGCTGTGAGGAAGGTCTGCAGGTTGAGTAGGCTGTAAGCAGCTTTGATCAGGCGACTCACACCCGATTCCTCGAGTCCGATCTCATTGAGGAACATCTGACGCTCTTCGTAAGTGTCAAATTCGGCAATCTCCGATTCTATCTTTGCAGCGACCACCAGGATGCCTGCATTTTCGTTCTTCACCGCTTCCCGTACCGCTTCCACATAGCTGTTCCCGCTTACAGCACTAGCCTCATCCACATTGCATACATAGAGAACCGGTTTGGCGGTAAGCAGATAGAGTTCATTTGCTGCCTTTATTTCATCTTTGGTGTCAAAGATGACAGTCCGGGCAGATTCAC
>JAAZLV010000192.1 GCA_012799155.1 Bacteroidales bacterium
TCGAGCACCTCCTTGAGCAACACATAGACACCATCATCGGAAGCGCTGCCATCACCCAGCTTACCGATATACATTCCCGGACGGCGGCGTATATGCTCCTGCCACTCCAGCGTTACAATGTTTTCTTCCTGATAGTTATCCTGCAGTATCTGTAATTCTCTTTCTGTTTCGTTCACGATATATCTCTTCTCCTCTTACAAATTTTTTATAAATGCTCTCCGCCGTTTGGTCTGTCGGGCTTCCAGGTCATCCCACATCGATTTCACTCGATGGTTCAGATCCAGCTCCGGATTGCTCTCTGCATAATCAAAGCCCAAGCGACTGGCTGACTTTATGAATTCGTTGAATATAAGCGCATTGACACCCTTCCCTTGGTACTCAGGCTCGATAGCTATGAGCATCAGGTCAAGTACATTGTTGTCCTTACCTTTCAAGGCACGGTAAAGATGATACCATCCCGTGGGTACAAAGCGCCCTCTGGCTTTCTGAAGGGCCTTGGCTATGCTGGGCAAGCCGATACCAACACCGATCAGCCTGTTGTCCTCTTGGCGGATGACCAGTGACAGAAACTCGAGTCGCAACATCGGGATATACATATCCACATAGTAGTCGATCTGTCTTTCGGTCAGCTCCACAAATCCATAAAGATCCTTGTAGGCACGGTTGATCAGTTTGAAGATCTCCCTGGCATAGGGATAAACATCTTTCTTGCTCTGTAGATGCTTCACTACAAGACCGGAACGTTTCTTCACGATCTCTGTAGCACGAAGGAATCGTTCGGGTGTCTCCTTGGGAATGGTGATGAGAAACTCAACCCAGTCCTGGTCCTTCAGATATCCCATGCGGTTCATGTGCTCGACGTAATAGGGGTAGTTGTAGATAGTGGAGAGGGTGCTCATCTGGTCGTAGCCTTCCACCAGCATCCCCTCATGGTCGAGGTCGGTAAAGCCAAGCGGACCATGTATCTTCTCCATTCCCCGGGAACGGGCCCAGCTCTCTGCTGCTCCAAAGAGTGTATCCACCACCTCCTCGTCGTCAATGAAATCGACAAAGCCGAAGCGTGCATTCTTCTCTTTCCATATCTCATTGGACTTGTGGTTGATGATCACCCCTATCCTTCCCACAATTTCACCATCTCGGTAAGCCATGAAGTAGTTGGCATCGCAATGGTCAAATGCCGGGTTCTTGCTCATGTTGAGTGTAGCCCTTTCATCGTAGACCAGTGGCGGTACAAAATATTCGTTACCTTCATACAGATCGATGCCGAACTGAATAAACCTCTTCAGGTCATCTTTCGTGTTGACTTTATGAATTGTTACTGACATGTTGTTCGCATTCAATAGGTTTTCTGTACTAGCTTGGTTCTGATACTCCTTACAGAGACAGACACAAAGATACAATTTTTTTTATTCATCCCTGCTCTCTGAATTTATTCTTTCACGCTCTGCCGATACTGCTCCCATCGGGCAATTACCTCCCGTACGTAGTTGATGGTCTCGTCGCCCCGGAAGTAACCGTTGCGGCAGACAGGATCGGTGTAGTACTGCTCCAGACTCTTAAGCTGAACGAAACGCTCCACATTTCCTTCCCAGACGTTCTTGTCGGCTTCATATTTCTCTGCCAGGGCCCGGGCATCGGAGATATGACCGATACCACCGTTATAGGCTGCCAGAGCCAGCTTGATCTCCTCACTCCGATCACCTACCGATGAGAAGAGGGCGATCAGATTCTTCAGGTATTGCGTTCCAACCCGTATGTTATGTTCAGGGTCATAAAGCTGGTCACTGGTTATTCCAAGCGAGGCGGCGGTGGCCGGCATCAACCCCATCAGACCTACGGCTCCGGCCCAAGAGCTCTCCTCGGTGCGGAAGGTGGATTCCTGATAGGCCAGAGCAGCCAGCAGCCGCCAGTCGATTCCCTGCCGCGCTCCTTCCTTTCGGAAGTAATTATCGAAGGGAGAGATTACCCCGGGACCCAGTATTTCACTGTACGAAAAGCGATCCTCCTCATAAAAACCTTTTGTTTCCTCAAAGTAACGTTTCATGATTCGCATGAAAACAGGTTCTGCGCTTTTGCTTTCAAACCAGCTATTGAGTGAATCGGCCAATATCGGAGTATCGTTGCGCACAACCCATGAGGATCGCTGGTCGAAGCTGATTTGCAGGTCGGTGTGGAGGTTGCGGAAGTAGGTCTTGTTGAACCGTGCCAGGTCATCATCCGCCACTGTATAGGCAATTTCACCTCGTGATACCATACGTATCAGATCCTCCGTCACGATGGAGTCACTACCGGCAGTCTCGATAAGGATTCCGCCCCCAAGCTCCTCGTTGAGATGAATCATCCGTTGGTGATAGCGTGAACCTGTTGTCACCGTCACCCGCTTGCCTATCAGGTCGGTAACATCCCTCAGCAGTGTATCCCCCCGCATGGCACGTTGCACCAATACCTGATGGTTTATCTGTTGCAAACCGCAGTAGGTCACTGAATCGCGATACTCTCGCGTCACCGGCACATGATAGGCAATCACGTCACCGGCTCCCTCCTGCAGCATCTGCACCATTGAAGCAATGCCGGGTGCTAGAATGATCTCGGGTACCAGTCCGTGGTAGTTACAGAACGCACGAATCATGTCGTAATGATAACCCATCGGCTGGTCTCTATAGATAAAATAGGAGGTTGAGGTGTTGAGTGTCAGGACACGGAGGGTATCACTATCCAGGATGGAGGGCAGGTCATGGGGCAGCTCCTCCTTATCCGTGAAGAGGGAACAAGCCGAGAGCAGGAGTAGCAATAGGGACAGGAAAAAGGCTCTTTTTTTCATACCATCTGTTCCGGTTATCGATAATAGTTACAAAGATAGAAAAAAATGAGACATATCGATTCTATCTAATTTATAATCATCTGCTTGGTGAATAATTGAAAAGTTCATATATTTGCTGCTGCAATCAATGCCAACCGAAACAGAACAGTCATGAAAAAAAATCTGACTGCCCTATTCATCTTTCTCCTGTTCGGTTCATTCAATGGGTTGGATGCACAGGAAACCGACTGGCGGAGCTACGTGGAAGTGTTCGCCGAGGAGGAGGGGATGGATGAGCATACCGTGGAGAATATCTACACTGAGCTGCTTTACCTGGAGAGCAACCCCATGGATCTCAACACCGTTTCATATGAACAGCTGGAACGGTTCCCACTGTTGTCAACAGTTGAGATCAGTTCCCTTCTCACCTTTCTATCGAAGAATCGTCCCCTCTACACAGTTTACGAACTGCGCAACGTTCCTTATCTCGATTTTCAAACGGTTGAACGTATCTTGCCCTTTTTCATGGTAGGTGAAGTGAAAAATGAGGGCGTGCCCTCCTCACCTGGAATCATTGCTCGCGAAGGGCTGCACGAGCTGCAACTGCGGTTCGACAAGACACTCACTCCTCGTGCGGGCTATGCCTCCTACTCCGACTCGGTGCTGGAACGGTACCCCAACCGCAAATACAGGGGCGAGGATTTCTACACCTCACTACGCTACTCCATTCGATACCGCGACAAGCTGCAAGCGGGTGTTACCGCCGAAAAGGATGCCGGTGAACCCTTCTTGAAAAGCGGGTACCCCAAAGGTTATGACCACTATGGGTTCCATTTGCTGCTCCGTGAAATTGGTCTACTAAAGACATTGGCACTGGGCGACTACCGTCTCTCCTTCGGCCAGGGACTGATTCTGAACAATGACTTCGGCATTAGCAAGAGCTGGGGCAGTGATCAGGTAGCACGACGTACACAGCAGCCCAAGCGGCATTTCTCCACCTCCGAGAGTGGCTTCTTCCGCGGTGCGGCAGCTCTGCTTAGTGTGGGAAAATTCGACATCACCGCTTTCTACTCCTCCAGGAAGATGGATGCCAACCTCTCCAATTCAGGTGAGATCACCTCTTTCAAAACAGATGGCCTTCACCGCACGCCTCTCGAACGGGAAAAGAAGGGAAACAGCCGGGAGCAGGTGACCGGCGCGAACGTCAACTACCGCAGAGGTCGATTGCAGCTGGGAGTGAGTGGCATCTACCATACCTACAACAGGAAGTACAACCCCACCCGACAGGAGTATAATCTCTATTACCTTCGTGATTCCACCCATCTGAACGGATCTGTCGACTATTCCTGGCAGCTCCCGGGTTTTATCTTCGCGGGTGAGACTGCCATTGCCCGCAACAATGCGGTGGCTACCCTCAATATGGTGCAGTACCGCTCCACCGGTGGTAACACCTTCACGTTACTGCACCGCTACTATCCAATCTCTTACAATGCTTTATACGGGCAGGCATTCTCTGAGGGGAGCGCTCCACGCAATGAGCGTGGCCTCTATCTGGGAGGAAGCTTCATACCACTGAGAGGGGTGACCCTGAACGGCTACATCGACCTGGTACACCACCCCTGGATGCGATACAACGTAGATGGCCCATCGAACACGATCGACGCATACCTCCTCGGCAGCTGGCGCATCAGCAGCCACTCCACGCTCGATCTAAGATACAAGTACAAACGAAAAGAGAAGAACATCTCCCTGCCGGAAGAAGATGCAAAGTCACTGTTGCCTTACACCACACAGAAGATACGCCTGCGCTGGTTGCAATCACTCCTTGAGGGCTGGGAATTTCGCACCACGGCTGATATGGCCATCTACAAGGAGCAACCCTACCCTGCGGAGAAGGGGATCATGCTCTCGCAGCTGATAAGCTACCGTGGCTCAAAGCCTCTCACGGGGGATCTCTTCTTCGCCTTCTTTGATGCCGAGAGCTACGAGGCTCGCCTCTACTCCTACGAGCGCAACCTGCTCAGCACCTTCTACATGCCCTTCTTTTACGGCAAGGGGATCCGGGTGGCCCTTAACGGGAAGTACAGCTTCTCTCGTGCGCTTTCGCTGTCGTTCAAGGCAGCCCACACCCGCTACAGTAACCGTGACACCATCGGCAGCGGCACAGAGCAAATCAACGGGAACAGTCGTACCGACCTATGGTGTTATCTTCGCTGGAAGTTCTGACCAATGTCGATCCTTTTTTGTACTTTTGAGCCAAATTCCAACCACAATGGCTCATCCTCTTCTACAAATAGACACACTCACTAAAAGTTTCGGAGACCTGCTCCTCTTCCGCGACATCTCCTTCGGCATCGCCGAAGGAGACAAGATCGGCCTGCTGGCTCCCAACGGATCGGGTAAGACCACCCTGCTTAACATCATCGCCGGCAAAGAGGGATATGACGCAGGCAGGGTGGTGTTCCGCAACGACATCCGCTTCGCATACCTGGACCAGTCACCTGCATACGACCCGGAGTTGACGGTCTTGGAGGCCTGCTTCAGTGCCGACAACGAGACGGTGCGACTGATCGCCCGCTACGAGGAGATGATCAGCTCCGGCAGCCAGGAGGGACTGGATGAGCTGCTGCTGCAGATGGAGCTGCTCAAGGCATGGGACTATGAACAGCGTATCAAGCAGATCCTCTCACAGCTCCGCATCACCGACTTCCACCAGAAGATGGGAGAGCTCTCGGGGGGGCAGGTGAAGCGGGTGGCACTGGCTAACGTACTGATCAGCGAGCCTGAACTGCTGATCCTGGATGAACCCACCAACCACCTCGACCTGGAGATGACCGAGTGGCTGGAGGAGCACTTGAACCGCAGCCGCATGAGCCTGCTGATGGTAACGCACGACCGTTACTTCCTGGACCGCATCTGCACGCAGATCCTGGAGATAGACCAGCAACAGCTCTACAGCTACCGCGGCAACTTCTCCTACTACCTGGAGAAGCGTGAGGAGCGCCTGGCAGCACAGCAGAGCGAGGGTGAGCGTGCCCGCAACCTGATGCGCAAGGAGCTGGAGTGGATGCGCCGCCAGCCACAAGCACGGGCCACCAAGGCCAAGTCGCGCATCGATGCCTTCTATACCCTCGAGGAGAAGGCGCAGCAACGACGCAGCGAGGAGGGAATCCGCCTGGCAGCGAGGGGAAGCTACATCGGTAAGAAGATCTTCGAGGCGAAGCATGTGAGCAAGCGGTTTGGCGATGTGCGGATCACCGATGATTTCAACTATGTCTTCTCCCGATATGAGAAGATGGGCATCGTGGGCAACAATGGCACCGGCAAATCCACCTTCGTGAAGATGCTGCTCGACAAGGTGCAGCCCGACAGCGGCAGCTTCGAAATTGGTGAAACGGTACGCTTTGGCTACTACAGCCAGGACGGTCTCCAGTTCGATGAGCAGATGAAGGTGCTGGATGTGGTGCAGGCTATCGCCGAGGTGATCGACCTGGGTAACGGACAGCGGCTCACAGCTTCGCAGTTCCTGCAGCACTTCCTCTTCCCGCCGGAGAAGCAACACAACTACGTCTACAAGCTTAGCGGCGGTGAGCGGCGACGCCTCTACCTCTGCACGGTGCTGATCACCAATCCCAACTTTCTGGTGCTGGATGAGCCTACCAACGACCTGGACATCCTCACCCTCAACATCCTGGAGGAGTACCTGCAGGGATTTAGCGGCTGCCTGATCGTGGTCTCGCACGACCGCTTTTTCATGGACAAGGTGACGGACCACCTGTTGGTATTCCACGGCAACGCCCGCATCCAGGACTTCCCCGGCAATTACACGCAGTATCGTGAATGGAAGCAATTGGAAGACAAAAAAGAGGCGGCAGAGGTAAAAACAACACGTGTTGAAACAGAACCCCGCCGCACCAGGCCGGAGGAAAAGAACAAGCTCACCTTCAAGGAGAAAAGGGAATACGAGGGACTGGAAGAGGAGATCGCGCAACTAGAGAACGAAAAGGAAGAGATTACCGCACAGCTCTCCTCCGGTAGTCTTACAAATGAAGAGTTGATGGAACGTTCCACACGGCTCTCAGCAATCATGGAGCTGATTGACGAGAAGACGATGCGCTGGCTGGAGCTTAGCGAGAAGACAATTTAGAAGGATTATAAATATCTATCACTGAAACCTTTGTTTTTCACTTCGAGTGGGGAAATGATTACTTTTGTATGTTGAAAAAGCAACCAAAATCATCAAACAACACATTATGACAAGTATCAAAGGAACACAGACCGAACTGAACCTGCTGAAGTCCTTCGCAGGTGAATCACAGGCCCGAATGCGCTACACCTTCTATGCCAAGCAGGCAAAGAAAGAGGGTTACGAGCAA
>JAAZLV010000193.1 GCA_012799155.1 Bacteroidales bacterium
CAGAACAGACTCCGCGCAGGAAGAACAACAACCGTCGTAAAAAGCGCAAGCCACAGGGCGAAACTGCTGCGAATGCAGGTGAAGCTACTGAAAGAGGTGATGCGCCCCATAAGGAGGACGATAGGGAAAGAAAGCCTCGTCGTGAAGGGGATGAGCCCCGCAGAAGGAAGCCTCAACGCCCAAGGAGCGAGGGCAGCGATCAGTCGCAGGAAGGTGGTGAACGTGCTCCCCGCAAGGAGGGTGAGGGCGGCAACCGCAGAAGAAACAACAGGGGTCCGCGCGAAGGTGGCGAAGGTGCTCCCCGCCGTGAACGGGGCGAGAGACGTGAAGGGGGCGAAGGTGCTCCCCGTCGTGAACGTGGCGAGAGACGCCAAGGTGGCGAAAGAAGAGAAGGAGGCAGTCGCGAGGGCCGCAGAACAGACGGAACGGACCGCCCCCGTAGCAAACGCACACTAATCAAGAAAGAGGGTTCCTCAGTCGACAGGAACAGTGGCAAGCCCCGGCGTCAGGAGGAAAGCAAGCCGGTAGCAAAAGAACAGAAGACGAAGAAACCGGGTATCCTCTCCTGGCTCTTCGGCAGGAAAAAATAAACAAGCAAACGGGGCTGACCAATGGTCAGCCCCGTTTCATTTTCATGCAGCCAACAGGCAATGCTAGTGGGCCTGTGGGGCGGGCACTGCCGCCACCTGCTCATGCTCCACGATCTCCATGCCGCGCAGAATGGCCTGTTCGTTCATGGGAAGGAGCTTGTGGTGCCGCTCGGGCAATGATTCCTTGAGTCCCTTCATCACGTTCTCCAACTCTACCATGGGAGAGATGCGCAGCAAGCCGCCCAGGATGATCATGTTGAACACCTTGGTGTTGTCCATCTTCATCGACTCATCCATTGCATTGATGCGGTAGACGTGAATATCCTTACGTTGCACCTTGCGGTTGATGCCATAGCTGTCGTAGATCAGCACACCCCCGGGCTTCACACGCTCTTCAAACTTGTCGAGCGAGGGCTGGTTGAGCACGATGGCAATATCGTACTGGTTGACAACCGGTGAGCTGATGGGCCTGTCGGAGATGATGACGGTGACGTTGGCCGTGCCGCCACGCTGTTCCGGTCCGTAAGCGGGAAACCAGGAGACCTCCTTGTTCTCCATGATGCCCGAGTAGGCCAGTATCTTACCCATCGACAACACACCCTGTCCGCCGAAACCTGAAATAACTAATTCCTGTAACATGTTCTTCCTTTCCTGGGGTTAAATATTCTTCAAATCGCCAATGGTATAATAGGGGAACATGTGCTCCACCATCCAGTCGTTGGCATCCGCCGGCGTCATCTTCCAACCTGCATTGCAGGTGGAGACAACCTCCACGATGGAGGTGCCCTTACCGGCCATCGAGTTCTCGAAGGCAAGCTTGATCAGCTTCTTGGTCTTTCTCACCGCGGCAGCAGTGTGCACGCTGGTGCGGGTGGCCAGGCAGACACCATTGAGCAGTGCCAGCATGTCGAGTATCTTGAGCGGGTTGCCCATAGTCTCCACGTTACGCCCCTCGGGACTGGTCGATGTCTTCATGTCGCTCAAGGTGGTGGGTGCCATCTGTCCGCCGGTCATTCCATAGATGCCGTTGTTGATGAAGATGATGGCAATATTCTCACCCCTGTTGGCAGCGTGTATGGTCTCGGCGGTACCGATGGCAGCCAGGTCGCCATCGCCCTGGTAGGTGAACACCATCCGGTCGGGCAGCAGTCGCTTGGTGGCGGTCGCAAGTGCCGGTGCACGACCGTGGGCTGCCTCCTGCCAGTCGATGTCGATATAGTTGTAGGCGAAGACGGCACACCCTACCGGGGCGATGCCAATGGTTTTCTCCTGCAGTCCCAGCTCGGCGATCACTTCGGCGATCACCTTGTGCACCACGCCGTGCGAACAGCCGGGGCAGTAGTGCATATGATTGTTGTTCATCAGTTCGGGCTTGGCATA
>JAAZLV010000194.1 GCA_012799155.1 Bacteroidales bacterium
TCGCCAGCGTTATATCTATGGTCGCATAATTTGTGGAAGTTCAGAAAAGATGGTTAAAACATCTGTAATCATACTCAACTGGAATGGCAAGAAGCTCCTGGAGCAGTTCCTGCCCACTGTAGCTGCTCATACCATCGGAGAGGAGAGTCGTCTGGTTGTAGCCGACAACGGATCTACTGATGATTCAGTTGCGTTCCTTCTAGCAGAATACCCCCATATTGAACTGATTCTTTTTGATCACAACCATGGGTTCGCAGAAGGCTACAACAGGGCTATACAACAGGTCGACTCCGAATATGTGATCCTGCTGAACTCAGACGTGGAAACAACAGCAGGCTGGATTCAACCATTGATTGCCTATCTCGATGCCCATCAGGATGTTGCAGCCGTTCAGCCAACAATCCGTTCCTTTCATCAGAAAAGCCACTTCGAGTATGCCGGTGCAGCAGGGGGATTCATCGATTGTTACGGTTATCCATTTTGCAGGGGACGAATTCTGGATACTGTTGAACATGACCAGGGGCAGTATATGGATGAAATACCAATTTTCTGGGCCACGGGTGCCTCTCTTTGCATCAGACGGAGTGATTATATAAATGTAGGAGGACTCGATGCTCTCTTCTTTGCACACATGGAGGAGATTGACCTCTGCTGGCGACTCAATGCTCGGGGAAGGGGGGTGGTCTCCGTACCCTCTTCTGTGGTGTACCATGTTGGAGGTGCTTCCCTCGGCAAGGAGAACCCGCGAAAGTTGTACCTTAATTTCCGGAACAACCTGTTGATGCTTTACAAGAACCTGCCCAGCAAGAGATTGTTTTCTACCTTTTGTGTTCGGTTAATGCTCGATTTGTTGGCTGCTGTCCATCTTCTGACACAGGGAAAGGTGAGGAGCAGCATTTCAGTGGTGAAAGCATATCGTGATTTTCTGAAAATGAGATCATCTTATCGCCAAATACGGAGGGAGAATCTGCGTATGTCTTTAAATGCCAACTTGCCGGGAACCTACAGTGGTAGCATCCTGATGGCATATTACCTCCGCAACAAACGGACTTATGCATCGCTTATCAGCAGGAAGAAAAATGCTATTCGAAATGAAAACTGAGGGTGATCATCCGTTGGGTGGCCTTCGTCAATGATAAAGTGTATTTCATCAGATCCTCTTCCTTTAGGTCGCCACGTTCTCTCTCCAATAAATCGGTCAATCCGAAGCTGAACTTCAACTCGGGTGAAAGCGTGAAGAGGGGTAGATAAAAGCTACATCCGGCCCCAATCTCCACACCGTGGTCGAACGATTTAAGCAAAACAGCCCTGTTTTTCTTTCTTGCAAGCTCGATACTGCCATATCCTCCCAAAATGAAATAGGGCTTATAATTGTTGATTCTGATTCCGGCGAGCTTAAGGTGAACGGGCAGGGTGAGGTAGTTGTTGCGAAGGATTTCGTTGTATTCCTCTCCCGTTTCTTGTTCGCGAAAAAGCAACTCTTTGCTGCCCAGGTTCAGTGAGGGGATCATTCTCAGGTTCAGGTAGCGGGAAAGATGCAGATCTCCGACGATTCCAACAGTGAAACCAGGCGTGTAATCCGGAATCTCCGAAAACCATACCTCACCATTTCCGCTTTGATATCCCGACTGTGTAAGAATTAAATCCTGGGTATGTATGCCCACAGTGAATCCCAGGTGAAACAGTTGCTGATCAGCATAGGGCCGATGCTGCAGGCTGCGTTGCTGACCCTGTGCGAGCAGGTGAACAGAGAGCAGCATTGCTATTGTAAACAGGTGTAAGGCAATCTTCATACCAGCTTAAAACGAGTATCCCAAACAGTTATTGTGTGGTGAAGTTGAAAGATTTAGTGATTCTTTTTCTATTATTCAAAAAACTTTCTACCTTTGCATCACAATCAAATCCAATTACACAAACTTAACTAATTATTCATTATGGCTTACGTTATTTCTGAAGATTGTATTGCTTGCGGAACATGTATCGACGAATGCCCTGTTGATGCTATCTCGGAAGGTGATATCTATGTGATTGATCCCGAAATCTGTACCGACTGCGGTTCTTGTGCAGAGGTATGTCCCACTGAAGCAATTCATCCGGCATAAATAGACGGATAACTTATCTGTTAGGTAAATGAGAAAGAGCTGAATCGGACGACGGTTCAGCTCTTTTTTTGTCTGTTTGTGAAGAAAAAAAAGACGCCCCCGCAGGGGCGTCTTCCTATTGGTTGTGTATGGTTATGCATTCACAGTGTTCATGTGCGCAATCAGGTCGAGCACCTTGTTGGAATAACCCCATTCGTTGTCATACCAGCTGATCACCTTCACGAAAGTAGGACTGAGTTGGATACCTGCCTTTTCGTCGAAAATGGAAGTGCGTGCATCACCGATGAAATCGCTTGATACAACATCTTCATTGGTATAACCAAGGATGCCTTTCAGTTCGCCTTCAGAAGCTTCCTTCATGGCAGCGCAAATTTCAGCATAAGAAGTTTCTTTGGCCAAACGTACGGTCAAGTCAACAACCGATACGTTGAGGGTGGGAACACGCATTGACATACCTGTCAGCTTTCCGTTCAGTTCGGGAATTACCTTGCCCACAGCCTTGGCGGCACCGGTAGAAGAGGGGATGATGTTCGCAGCAGCTGCACGGCCACCTCTCCAGTCTTTTGCAGAAGGACCGTCAACAGTCTTCTGTGTAGCAGTGGTAGAGTGTACAGTAGTCATCAATCCTTCCAGTACGCCGAACTTGTCGTTCAGTACCTTGGTGATGGGTGCCAGACAGTTGGTAGTACATGAGGCATTCGATACAAACTGTTCTCCCTTGGTGTAGGTCTTTTCATTCACACCGCAAACATACATGCGAGTGTCATCCTTTGAAGGGGCAGACATCACCACATATTTGGCTCCTGCGTCGATATGACCCTGAGCCTTGTCCTTAGAGAGGAAGAGACCGGTTGATTCTACCACATATTCAGCACCAACGGCGTCCCACTTCAGATCAGCAGGGTTTCTTTCAGCAGAAACACGGATGGTGTTTCCGTTGACAACCAGGTTGCCATCTTTCACCTCTACCGATCCCTTGAACTGGCCATGGATGGTGTCGTATTTTAACATATAGGCGATGTAATCTACATCGAGCAAGTCGTTGATACCTACAATCTGGATATCATTTCTGTTTTGAGCTGCACGGAACACTAGGCGTCCGATGCGACCGAATCCGTTAATACCTACTTTAATCATACTTTATTGAATTTATTTGTAAAAAGTGTTTACCCTTGAAAGTCGTTTTTAACAGACAGAGTAATACAGCATTGTGGATTACATTTTTGTACTTACCGACAGTCTGAAACGATCCTAAAAACCATCTTTATGTTTACGTTACAAAAATACTAAATCTTTTCTTTTTAACGAAATAATTTCACCAAAAAAGGGTAAAATTGCCAATAGCAGCATAAAATGTAATCACCTGGCGGCAAACGGTGAACAAAATGGGAA
>JAAZLV010000027.1 GCA_012799155.1 Bacteroidales bacterium
GCACCCTTGGCCATGGTGATGGAAGCTCCCATATCCACGCAGCTGCTGATGGTGCTGTAGGGCGGTAGCGCCCCCAGCGTGTAACAACCGATGTCGCCGAAGACATGCTTTGCAGGGTAGTCGTTCATCGCCCGGTTGATTGCTTCGAACAGGTCGCGGTGGCTGCATCCCTTGCAGAGCATGGGAGGTCGCGGTGCTACCAGCGGATGGACTTCCCCGCGTAGAGGGTCCGCCGTACGGGTCTGTTCAAACCAGGTGACTTCCTGCTGTTCCGCAAATCCTAGAAGGGCTTTCTCCAGCAGTGCAGGAGATAGCTCACCTGTGCGTGGCAGTGTGCCGTCGAGTCGTCCGCGATAACGGTTGTCACCTGAGAAGCCACGCAACAGCTCCTCCTGGAGCGGATAGCCCTCCTCGGCGATAAGGATCTCGCTGTAGCGTGCAGTGAATTGTTTCACCATCTCTACCGGTAGCGGGTATTGTGATATTTTCAACAGCGGGATATCAAGGTTGTGGGTGGTGATGACCTCCATGGCATAGTTGACGGCGATGCCGAAGGCGATCACCGCCCGATCACCGCTGCCTGATATCGTACGGTTGTAGGGCGACTCTTCTGAGACTTGTCGCAATGCATCCTGCTTGTCGAGTAACCGGTGGTAGTTCTTCCGGGCGTTTGCAGGTAACAGGATCCACCTGTTCCTTTCACAGTCGGGATTGAGATCGTTTTGTGCGCGTGGCTCAGCGGGAGTGACAACCGCCCGCGAGTGCGACAACCGCGTGGTGATGCGCAGCATCACCGGTAGCATCATCTCTTCAGAGAGATCGAAGCCGTAACGGACCATCTCGTAGGCCTCCTGCTGGTTGGAGGGTTCCAGGATGGGAATCATGGCAAACCGGCCGTAGTAGCGGCTGTCCTGCTCGTTTTGTGAGGAGTGCATCGAGGGGTCGTCGGCCACCACCAGCACCAGTCCGCCGTGCACCCCCGTGATGGCAGCGTTCATAAAGGCATCGGCCGCCACGTTGAGACCCACATGCTTCATGCATACCAGGCTTCGCCTGCCCGAGTAGGAGACACCCAGTGCCGCCTCGAAGGCCGTCTTCTCGTTGGTTGCCCAGCGAGAGTGCACGCTGGGCTGATTGCCCTCTGTTGCGCGTTGGATGTATTCGGTGATCTCGGTGGAGGGAGTGCCCGGGTAGGCGTAGACACCCGATATGCCCGCGTCGATTGCTCCCTGTGCCACCGCTTCTGCCCCCAGTAACAGTTTTTTCTCCATATGCTCTGTCTCACCGGTCAAAGTTGTGAATGTGGTTGTTGTCCGATTGCCCACTTCTTAAAACCGGAATGAAATTAAAAGATTGCGATAAGTTGCAAAAGTACAAAAAATATCTGCTTCAGATTACAGAATATCATAATTAGAATGTTTCCAGATAACGACTCGTTTTTCAGAACAAATGGGTGTATACATGGCAAGGAATGGGTGTCTGCCTCTCCCATAAATATAAGAATTGACTGGGAGAGGTGTGGGAGAGGTATAAGAGGGGCACAAGCCCGGTACCCGTCCGTTTGTTGCGAATTAAAGTTCTGTATGAAGACAAAAAAAGACTGCCTCATTCCATGAGGCAGTCTTCAATATATTAGATGTCAAGATTTTGGAGTATCAGGAAGGATTGCTTCCCTGCTCCCTGTCGACACCGTTTAATTTTCGTTTCTTTCCGGACGGGGCAGCAACACCTTGCGGGAGAGCTTGAACTTGCCGGTGCGGGGATCCACATCGATCAGCTTCACGCGGATCTTGTCACCCTCCTTGATGCCGGCGTCTTCCACCTTTTCGAGGCGTTTCCAGTCGATCTCGGAGATGTGAAGCAGGCCGTCCTTGCCGGGGAGGAACTCGCAGAAGGCGCCGTAAGGCATCACCGACCGTACGGTGGCTTCATATTCCTCACCCACTTCAGGAACCGCCACGATGCCCTTGATCTTGAGCATGGCGGCATCGATGGATGCCTTGTTGGTTGCTGAGATCTCCACGCGACCGCGGTTGTTGATCTCCTCGATGGTGATGGTGGCACCGGTCTCTTCCTGCATGCCCTGGATGATCTTTCCACCCGGTCCAATCACGGCACCGATGTAGTCTTTCGGAATCTCGATCACCTCGATGCGGGGAGCGTGCGGCTTCAGGTCGGTACGTGGTTCGGAGAGCGTCTCCATCATCTTGCCCATGATGTGCTCGCGACCAGCCTTGGCCTGTGCCAGAGCATTCTCGAGGATCTCATAGGAGAGTCCGTCAACCTTGATGTCCATCTGGGTGGCGGTGATACCGTCTCTGGTACCGCACACCTTGAAGTCCATGTCGCCCAGGTGATCTTCGTCGCCCAGGATATCGGAGAGGATGGCGTAGTTCTGCCCCTTGTTCTCGGAGATGAGACCCATGGCAATGCCGCTCACCGGTTTCTTCAGTGTGACACCGGCATCCATCATGGCGAGGGTACCCGCGCAGACGGTGGCCATAGAAGAGGAACCGTTCGACTCCAGGATATCGGAAACCACGCGAACAACATAAGGATAACCCTGAGGGATCATCTTTTTGAGGGCGCGGTGTGCCAGGTTGCCGTGGCCGATCTCACGACGACCGGTACCGCGTTGCGGACGGGCTTCGCCGGTGGAGAAGGGAGGGAAGTTGTAGTGCAGCAGAAAGCGTTCGGTGCCGTGTTCCATGACATTGTCGATGATTTTCTCATCGAGCTTGGTGCCGAGGGTCACCGTGGTGAGCGACTGTGTTTCGCCACGGGTGAAGAGCGCCGAGCCGTGGGGGCCGGGTACGAAGTCCACTTCGCTCCAGATAGGTCTGATCTCGGTGGTCTTGCGGCCGTCGAGACGCTTGCCCTCGTCGAGAATGGAGCGGCGCATCGCCTCTTTCTCCACGTCGTGGTAATATTTACCGGCGAGGGCTGCTTTGGCATCACGTTCCTCTTCGGGCAGTGATTCCAGGAACTGGGTCAGCACTGCTTCAAACGCTTCTATGCGTTCATGTTTGTTGGGGTTCTGTGCGGAAGCCACCGTGTAGGCAGGTGCGTAGCACTTGTCCCATACCAGCTTGCGCAGTTCCTCGTCGTTCTCTTCGTGCGAGTAGGCACGTTTTTCTGTTTTGCCCACCGCTTCGGTCAGTTCCATCTGGACGCGGCAATGCTTTTTGATCTCCTCGTGGGCGAACTTGATGGCCTCAAGCATCTCAGCTTCCGATACCTCGTTCATCTCGCCCTCCACCATCATGATGTTGTCGAGGGTGGCACCCACCATGATGTCCATGTCGGCCTGAGCCAGTTGCTGGATGGTAGGGTTGATCACGAACTCGCCGTTGATGCGAGCGACACGTGCTTCAGAGATAGGCCCGTTAAAAGGGATGTCGGAGACCGCCAGTGCCGCCGAGGCGGCCAGTCCGGCCAGTGCGTCGGGCATGTTCTCTGCATCGGCAGAGAAGAGGATCACATTCACGAATACTTCAGCGTGGTAATCGTCCGGGAAGAGAGGTCTCAGCGCACGGTCGATCAAACGGCTTGTCAATATCTCAGAGTCGGAAGGTCTTCCTTCTCTTTTCAGGAAGCCTCCAGGGAAGCGCCCCGAAGAGGCAAATTTCTCGCGGTATTCAACCGACAGCGGCATGAAGTCGGTACCCGGGGTGGCATCTTTGGCTGCGCAAACAGTGGCCAGCAGCATCGTGTTGCCCATACGAAGGGTCACGGAGCCGTCTGCCTGTTTTGCCAGCTTCCCCGTTTCGAGCGTGATCGTGCGTCCGTCAGACAGTTCGATCCGCTTAACAATTGGATTCATCATAAATATCTGTTGTAATTTTCTAAGTGAAAAATCATACAAAGGTACATAAAGTTTTGGTTACTTGGTGCATTCGACACTTTAAATTAGTGTAACAAACCCGATGCACATCTACCCCTCAACGCATCACCTGTTGTGTATGCACCTCCCTAATGTGAGTGAGCGTGCAATTAAAAAGAGAGGAGTGTCCATTGCGGGACACTCCTCAGCGCTTATGCGAAATCTGTTAGTTCTTTTCCGATACCTCCACGCGACGTGCCTGGATGGTGAGTGCCTCCTCACCGCTGGTCTTGGGATCTTCACCCATGCCGGCGGTGGTCATACGGCCGGCGTTGATGCCCTGACCCACCAGGTAACTCTTCACTGCTTCCGCTCTTCTCAC
>JAAZLV010000195.1 GCA_012799155.1 Bacteroidales bacterium
GGAAATTCATAGCGGAAGCCGAGGCCGTCGTTGAAGAGGCGGAAGCGGATGATCATGGTGCGGCCGGTCTCCTCCTGTGCCAGGCGTACTGCCAGCTCGTTGTGCCTGTCGCGGATGGTGCGGCTCTCGCCCCACACGGGCTCCCAGGTCTCGTCGACGCTGTTGCGCTCTGCGGCTGCCAGGTGGAAGCCGTCGTAGAGCGAGGTGCGGGGATCGCTGCTCTTGCGCACCTCCTGGCCGAACGTGGCGTTCTCACTGCCGGTGAGCTCCAGTCCCAGGCGACTGGGACGAATCACCTCCCGCCCCTTGTAACTGAGGCTGTAGGCGGGCACGCCTCCCTCCTGGAGTGTGAACCGGAGGGTCAGCTGTCCGTCGGGTGAATGCAGCTCTTCGGCTGTCAGGTTCTGCTGCAGTGCCACACCTTCCTGGTGCGCAGTGATCACTTCCGCCTGCATTGTCATGCTTGCCAGTGCCAGGCAGCTACTCAAAATCAACTTCTTCATACAATATTTGTTTAGCAATTTATTTACATTCGTATCAATTGTTCTCTGTTCATGTTGGTTGGAACTCCCAACAATGATCCTCCCGGCTCTGAACGAACCGGATACAGGTTTCATCCGGAGACAAATTTAGCGGATATATCCTCTCTGACGCTACAATTACCGCACAACCATCATCAGTTGTTAAGCAATCGTTGGCATACGATGAAAGCGAAAAGTGATCAGAAATCAGCAAACAGTGAACGGTAAACGGAAATCAGTAAGCAATACTTTCTGCATAGTTGTTCCATTTTTATCTACTTTCTATGAAAAAACAGTTAATTTTGTCAGTTCCATCTGCACAATCGCAATCGTGCATTGCACTTTACAACTGGGAACGATTGGCGAGGGTAACGATCGACACTTCAACAAATTATCGAAATATGAAACAGTTACACCTTATCCTGCTTTTTCTCTCTGCCATGCTCACCTCGCTGACAGCACAGGAAACCCACATCATCTTCATCGGCAACAGCATCACACAGGGGGTGATACTGGAAGATCCTCAAACAACTTCCCCTCCGGCACAGACCATGGCCTGGCTGGCAGCAGCGAGCGATCTCCCCTTCGGATTCACCAACTGCGGCGTGAGCGGCAGGACAACAGTCAACTTCCTCCCGGCAAAGGGGGCTGAGTTCACCAGGGTGGTGGCGGCTGCCGATGCTGCCCGCGCGAAAGGAGCGCGACTGCTCTTCTCGGTGATGCTGGGCACCAACGACAGCGCCATCAGAGGACCGCTGGGAGCTCCGGTGCATCCGGAGCAGTACCATACCAACATCAAAGCGATCGCCGACGCCCTGCTGGAGCGCTACCCCGGTGCAATGATCCTCCTGCACCGATCCATCTGGTACAGCCCCAACACCCACAACAACTCTTCTTACCTGCGAGAGGGGCTTGACCGGCTGAACAGCTACTTCCCCATGCTGCAAAAGCTGGAGGAGGAGTATGGCGCAACGCACCCGGGGCAATTGTTCCTGGGCGACACGCTGGCCTACGATCACTTCCGGGACAAGAGCGAGCTCTTCTTCGCCGAAGAGGGCAAGGCGGGGACCTTCTCGCTCCACCCCAACAAGGAGGGTGCAAAGGTGCTGGGCGCCTTCTGGGGAAAGGCAATCCTGGAAAAGCTGATGCGGGAACCGACGTTCACGGAGTACCCGCTCAACACGGTGAAAGAAAAACCTGTGACGGATGAGGATCCGAAGAGGGGGCTGAAGGCACCCACGCTGCGCATCTACCTGCCGGAGGCGGAGAAAGCTACGGGCCGCATGGTGATCGCACTGCCGGGTGGCGGCTACAGTGGATTGGCAATGTTCCACGAAGGATACGACTGGGCCGAATATTTCCTCAGCAAGGGGATTGCCTTCGGTGTACTCAAATACCGCATGCCGGCGGGGGATCACAGCATCCCCTATGCCGATGTGCAGGCTGCATTCAACATGGTACTGGAGCATGCTGCAGAATGGAAGGTGAACCCCGAACAGATCGGCATCATGGGCTCCTCGGCAGGGGGACACCTGGCATCCACCTTCGCCACCCACGCTCCGGTAGGTGAAAAGCCTGCCTTCCAGATATTGCTCTACCCGGTGATTACGATGGATCCGCTCCTTACCCACAGCGGTTCACGTAGGAACCTGCTGGGGGAGAACCCATCGGAAGAGCTCACCAACCGCTTCTCAAACGAGCTGCGCGTAGATGGCAACACCCCACCTGCTTTCATCATCTTCGCCGCCGACGACAAGGCGGTGCCACCCGCCAACGGACTGCGCTACGCAGAGGCGATGACACGCCACGACCGGCCGGTGACCTTCCTCCTCTACCCCACCGGCGGCCACGGCTTCGGCAATCGCGACAGCTTTGCCTTCAAGCGGCAGTTCTTCCAGGAACTGGACAAATGGCTGGAAGGGCTCTGAGCAATTCAAAAGGTGAGAGACCATTTATTTCCCATTAAATGACAAGAAAAGCCGGCACTCATCAAATGAGATGCCGGCTTGACATATATAGGAATAAGATTGCGTTATCAGAGCTGATAGACCACTGTGGTGACGCTTGCAGCATCAAGCACAACCGGTTTGCCCGGAGCAGTCACTGCTTCCTGCAACTCCTTCACCGACGAGGTGGTGTAGGTCTTCACTGCGACACTGCTGTCCCAGCCCTCGCGTGTCTCGATAAGCTGTACCGGCTTGTCGCTCAGGTTGGTGTAAACAACTACCAGCTGCTTCCCGTCGGGAGAGAGATAACCGGAACCGAAGAAGCTGCGCGACTCGTTCATGGAGAGTTCGATCCGCTTGTAACCGGGACGGATGAAACGGCTGTAGTTGCCCAGTACCCACAGCGTGGGCGTGGCAGCAAATGTGCCGTCGCCCGACATCACATCGCCCCACTCGCCCCCGTCGGGTGTGAGCGAGATGAGCAGAAAGCGGTTCTGGTGACCCCAGTGTGCCACATCCATAGCTGTCCAGAAGCTCCAGGAGGTGACACCCGCCACGGTGAGGTCGTTGTGTATCACCTTCGACATGTAGAGTGCGATATCCATCGTGGTGGCGTTCTCATGCCCCACATATTCAGAGGAACTGTAGCCATCGCCAATCATACTCCATTCACTTTGCCATACTTCAAGGTCGTACTCACGTGCGATCTGCGCCACCTTCGACCGTACCGAACGCATGCCATCCCACGAGCCATCGGTCCAGTAGCTGTGACCGCTGATCAGGTTCTTGAGATGCTTCAGGTCGCCAATATAGGTAGGTCGTTCAGGATTGAAGAAATCAGAGATCACATAGCTACGGGCACGATCACCCTTGCTCTTGTAGAAATACTCCCAATCGCCCGACTCTCCAAGCAGTATGTCAACAGGAAGGCTGCGCTCGGTGAGGGAGCGGTCGAGCTCCCTCATCAGCGTTGCAATCTCCTCATTGGTCCATCCACTGCCCTCCTGGTCGTGACCATCCCAGTTGTATTGTGGTTCGTTCACCGGCGAGATGTGGGTGATGTTGTATCCATCCGCATGAAAATGGGATGTCACATCTACCAGGTAGTCTGCAAAATCATCGAAATATTCACTCTTCAGGTTGGCATGACCACCCCGGTCGGAGCGACCCTGTCCATTGTAGGTATACTGCACCGGGGGTGAGTTGCTGAACAGGATAAATTTCTCCACACCCAGCTCACGGGCACGCTGCATGAAGTAACGCTGTCCCATGCACTTTTCCCAGTCATAGCTCCCGTCAGCGGTCAGGAAGCTCTCGGCACGCCGCGTGACGGTGTTGATGCCGCTGGCATCACCCTGCTCTGCCGAACCGGCACCCAGGTTGACACGCCACATGGAGAGGCCGATTCCTTTGGGCTGTCCATCAGCGATCTCCTGTGAGAAGAGCAGCTCGCTGAGGCGGTCACGGCTCCCGGTCCAGTACTTGCCTACCCAGGCTGGCTGCCAGGCATCGGAAGCACCGAAGCCGGCAACAGTCTGGTAGGTGAGCGCTGCATTGAGGGTTACCTGCTTCTCTACCGCATTGGAGGGAACCGGCTCTTCCAGTTTCTTTTCATCCTGCTTGTCACTGCAGGCAATCATTCCTCCTGCCAGCAAGGCAAGTACCCAGATACCGATTCTATTCATTACACCCATCATCAATTCCATCCGGGATTCTGGGTGATGGATCCATTCGACATTGTAATCTCGTACAAGGGTATCGGGAAGAGCAGGTCGCGATCTTCACGGAAGGTCGATCCCTTGTCGCTCGATTCACGTTGGTTCTCCCACTCATAAGGATCGCGCGTGTCGGGGTTGTTGTTCCAACGGACAAACGATCCATTCTCACCCATGATGTTGCTCATCACCTTCTTGCCGTTGTCATCCACCCAGCGACGGATGTCGTAGAGGCGGTTCTGTTCGAAGGCAAGTTCCAGGCGGCGCTCGGTGCGGATCAGCTGACGAAGATCGTTGCCACCGGCAGTGACTGCTGGCAAGTCGACACGTGCACGCACTTCGTTGAGGGCAGCACGCGCTGACACATCGTCACCGGTCTCATTGCAGGCCTCGGCATAGAGCAGCAGGATATCGGCGTAGCGCAGCAGGCGGTGGTTGAGGGGTACCTTGTCGATATTGAACACTTCGGGACGTTTTGACAGCGGGATGTAATACTTGCGCATGAGACGGGCCGACTTGTGCTTGGAGGGATCAACGGCATAGGTGCCGTCACCATTCTGGTCACCCTGCAGCTCGATTACCTCTTCAAAGTCGGGTTCACCGGCAATGTCTGTATCACCATGCTTGATGATTGTCCAGCGCAGACGCTCGCTGTCGCCGGCCTCCAGATAAGCATTCTCAAGGTTCGCAGATGGAAGACCCCAGGCCCAGCCATCCTGATCGCCACCGGAACGGTTGCCGGCAACTACGGAGAGGCTGCCACCAAGCGCATAGACACCATCGTAGGTGAACTGCACCTCGAACAGCGACTCCACGCTGTTGTCGTTATCGATATCCCACACATCGCCAAAGTTATTGAGCAACTGGTACTCCCCTTCGTCGATCACTGTTTTCAGTGCTGTCTTTGCCTCGTCCCACTTCCCTTGGTAGACATAGACCTTACCCAGGAAACCGAGGGCGGCACCACGTGTGGCACGACCTACCTCGTTGTCGGACTGACTGCTACGCTGGGGCAGCACCGCTGCTGCATCCTGCAGGTCTTTCTCAATGAAGGCGTAGACCTCCTCGGCGCTGTTGCGTTCGATGCCCTGAATCTCATCGGGCATGACAAAGCTCTCTACGATGGGTACACCACCAAAGTTCTTCACCAGCTCAAAGTAATAGAATGCACGAAGGAACTTAGCCTCGGCAATGAGTCGTGCCATCTTGGCCTCATCGGTGATGGGTGCTTCGGCAATCTTGTTGATGGCGATATTGGTACGCAGGATGCCCTTGTAACGATACTGCCAGAAGTTGGAGATGAGACCGTTGCTCTGTCCATTGCTCTGGAAGAAGGCGAGAGAGGTGTAATCACTCTGCTGGGTGGTGTTGCCCATCCAGCCGTCGTCACTGGTCATCTCGGAGAGCAACCAGACGGTGTTGACCTGCCACCAGCCATTGAAGGTGAGGGCATTGTAGCAACCGGTCACAAACGACTCAGCTTCGGCTTCTGTCTTGAAATAGGTGTCCAGGTTCTCCTGGCCTCTCACCTCCTCCTCCAGGAAATCGGAGCAGGAACCAAACAGTATGGTGAGAATCAGTGCTGGAAGGATATAATATTTTTTCATATGCATCGGGGATATTAAAATTTAAAATCAATACCGAACAGGAACGTACGGGGATTGGGATATGCAATGCCATCGATACCGGTCTCGATCACGCTCCCGTCAAGCAGCGGACGCTCAGGATCCATACCGGAGTAACCGGTGATGGTGAACGGATTCTGTGCCGAGAGGGAGAGACGCAGGTCCATGCCGCCTACAAGCTTCTTCGGCAACGTGTAACCGAGCTGCATCAATTTCACACGCAGGTAGGAACCATCTTCCACGTAGAAGCTGGATACACGCGTGTAGTTCTGGTTGGTGTCGTTGGCCGAGAGACGGGGGATGTCCGTACTGGTTCCTTCACCGCTCCAGGCTTTTGCCAGCGTACCGGCATAAACATTCTGGCCGCTCACACCGGAGTAGAGACCCTTGGTCTTGTTGTAGATATCGTTGCCAAACGTACCATATAGGTTGGCCGAGAAATCCCAGTTGCGGTAATTGAGACCAATATTGGAGCCCAGCATCAAATCGGGATAGGGATTGCCGATCCATGTCTTGTCATTTTCATCGAGCACACCGTCATAGTTGCGGTCGGTGAAGCGGATGTCACCCGGACGGGCATCGCGCTGGATAAGACGGCCATGCTCATCAGTATGAGCATTCACCTCTTCCCAGTTCTGGAAGATGCCGTCGGCAAGGTAACCATGGAAGCGGCTGATGAGTCCGCCATCCTCGTTGCGAATGATCTGGTCGCCATTGAAGCCGCCGGTGAGGATGGGTCCGTCACCTGAGAACTTGATGGCTTCGTTGCGCACCTGCGACAGGTTGAGTCCCACCTGGTAGCCGAGGTCACCCACCTTGTCGCGCCAGTTAAGACCGAGCTCCCATCCGCTGGCTTTCATGCTGCCGATGTTCATCCATACCTGACCGTTCCAGTCGGGATAGCCGGTAACAAACACGTTCTGTTTGCGGTAGAGCATGTCGTGCGACTTCTTCTGGTAGAGATCGAAGATCACATCGAGACGGTTGTCGAGGAGAGTGATGTCGAGACCGAGGTTGTAGTCCTCCACTGTCTCCCAGCGCAGGTTGCTGTTGCCCACCGAGGTGATGGTGGTGCCGGGAACACGTGTCGGCGTATTGCCAAAGACATAATCGGAGGAACCGATGGTGGAGATATAGGCTGAGTTGGCAATGGACTGGTTGCCCACGCGTCCCCACCCTAGACGTATCTTCATGTTATCGATCAGATCCTGATCCAGCATGAACGACTCGTTGCTGACACGCCAGGCGGCCGATACCGAAGGGAAAGTAGCATACTTGTTGCCTGTGGGGAAGCGGGAAGAGCCATCCACACGCACCGATGCGGTGAGGTAGTAGCGATAATCGAAATTATACATCACACGACCCAGGTAGGATACAAGCGTGTTGTAGCCGGTGTTGCCGCTTGCTTTCTGGTTCTGTGTACCGGCACTCACCTCCTGCAGGTTATCGCTGTTGTTGGGAACATCCTCGCTGGAGCCGTTGAGCCAGTAGTTGGCAAACTTCTCGGCAGTGAACCCGGCCATGGTGTTGAGGTGATGCTGCTCACCCACTGTGAACATATAATTGGCCGTGTTGGTCCAGTTGTAATCGAACCACTCGTTCATGGAGCGGGAGGCAACACTGAGGTCCGACTTCTCGAGTGCATCGATGAAGAACTCAGGTGTGAAGGAGTCGCTGCGACGGAACTGTGCGTTGACACCATACTGAGTGCGGAGCGTGAGTCCTTCAATGGGACTGATCTCCAGATATGGGTTCAGCAGCATGCCATAGAGACGGCTGTGTGCATTGGCGCGGGCCAGTGAAGCACGGGGGTTCCACTCCTGGTTGTTGTATGAACGGGCATAGTTGTTGTAGATGTTTTCACTCCACTCCTCTTCGGGACGATAGATGGGCGTGGTGGGGTCCATAGACATTGCAGCCGAGAAGAGGTTGGGTGTATTGTCCCACGACTCCACACGGGGAGCGAGGTTGAAACCGAGCTTCACAATTCTGTTGAAGGTGTACTCGGTATTGAGGCGGGTGTTGATCTTATCCCAATAGCCCACGTCATATTGTGAGTTGTTGCGGAAATAACCGAGGCTCAGGTTGTAAACAAGCTTGTCGTTGCCACCGGCAACGCTGAACTGGTAGTTTTGCACCATCGCTGTTTTGTTGACGGTCTCATTCCACCAGTCGGTACCTTCCGCATCGGTATAACCATCCTTGCCGTTCCACACCGGTGTGCGACCATCGTTGGTGTAACGGGTCTTGAACACCTGCTCATATTCAGAAGCGCCTGCCATGCCGGGATCAGAGAGCGTCTGAAAACCGGTACCGGCACTGAAGTTGAAGCGGGGCTTCCCTGCCGACCCCTTCTTGGTGGTGATCAGGATCACACCGTTGGAGCCTCGCGTACCATAGATGGCAGCGGCAGAGGCATCCTTGAGCACTTCCATCGACTCGATGTCATTGTTGTTCAGGAAGTTGATATTGTTACCCACGGGCATGCCATCCACCACGTAGAGTGGATCGGTACCGTTAACGGTGGTGACACCGCGGATGAGCACCTTGGGGGTGGTACCGGGACCACCACCACTGGTGATCTGCACACCGTTCACCTTGCCCTGGAGAGCATCCATGGCATTGCCGGTAATCACTTCGGTAATCTCATCACCTTTCACCGTGGAGATGGAGCTGGTGAGGTCGCTCTTGCGTACCACTCCATATCCCACGACCACAAGCTCATCGAGCAACTCGGTCGATTCCTCCATCACCACATTGATGGTGTTGCGTCCACTGATGTTCACCTCAACCGTTTCATAGCCGATGGTAGAGAAGATGA
>JAAZLV010000196.1 GCA_012799155.1 Bacteroidales bacterium
CCGGTGTAGGGCAGCATCAACGCTGCCACCTTGTTGTCTTCCAGGATGCGGACATCCATCTGAAACAGCTCGATGTAATACTTCCAGGCTTCGTAGAGGTTTTCTACTCCGATGCCTACTTGCTGTATGCCGGCGATATTGTATTTGTGGGTCATTTGATGAGTGGTTGAATGAAACAATGATGGTTTGTATGTCAGGTGGCGTTGATGCGGCGTACCAGTATGCGCGACAGTGCCGGCAGGAATCGTTTGATATGGACCATCAGCAGTTCGGGACCGCCTACCAGTACCTCCGGTTTCTGTTTCTTGATTGCCTTCACGATCTTGCGGGCAGCCTTCTCGGCGGTGATTCCGTTCTGTTGCCCCTCATCCATCCTGCCGTGCTTCTTGCCATCACCCTCCAGCGCGTTGAAGGAGATCTGCGTTTGCACCCTGCCGGGGCAAACCATTACCACCCGGATGCCGTCGTCATGATACTCCGCCTGCAAGGTTTCAAAGAAGCCATAGAGTGCGAACTTGGAGGAGGCGTAGGCTGACCGGAGCGGGAATCCGAAACGTCCGGCAATGCTACTGGTGACGGCTATGGTGCCGCCACCCTGTGCGATCATCGGGGGTAGCAGTCGTCGGGCAATCATTGTCGGTGCAAAGAAGTTGATGTCCATGATTTTCTGATTCACCTGTGGAGAGGTATCCAACACCTTCGTCCGCTGGCTGATGCCGGCGTTGAGGAAGGCAATATCGATTCTGCCGAAGAGAGACAGCGCCCTGTCGGTCACTGCATCGAGGGTGCTCAGCTCCGAGAGGTCGCAGGGCAGTATCTCGCAGCGGGCTCCCAGTCGGATGCACTCTTGTTGTACTTCCGCCAGCCGCTCTGCACGCGTGGCGGTGAGAATGAGGCTGGCCTTCTCCTGTGCGAACCTGTAGGCGGTTGCCTCCCCGATACCGGAGGAAGCGCCCGTGATCCATATGATGGGGCTATTTGGCATTTTGTGAGCTGCAGGCTTTAAGCTTTTTTCATGTAAAACATCGAGTCAAGTATATCGAAACAAGAACTTCGAACCAGTAACCTATTCCAGTACTTCGTTCCAGAGCTCTTTGCGATAATCCTCCATGTAGTGGGGGGTGCACTCCTCCACGTTGCTCACGTTGTGTGAGGTATAGATCATCTGTTCCAGGAAGAGGGGGGCGCGGTTGGGACCCTCGCCGATGTTGATGAGCACGGTCTCCCCATCCTTGATCAGGTTCTTTCTGAGGGCTACGAAAAAGCCTGCCAGACAGACCGCTGAGGCGGGGCCGGGGATCACCTTTTGCTCATAGGCGGTGAGCTTGCCCACCGCCACCAGCTTCTCTTCACGCATGCGGAGGAAGGTGCCACCAGACTGTTTCACCAGCTTCGCGATGATGGGATAGCTGGCAGGGTTGCCTGTAGCCAGCGTGGGTACCTCCGTGGCCGGGCTGTCTATTACCGGGTACTCTTTCTCGAACCCTTCGGGAAAGCCGTTGGCCTCCGCCTGCTCCCATGCCTGCACCATAGGATCGCATCCGTCGCTCTGCACCAGCAGGAAACGGGGGTTCTTCAATTCAGGATAGAGATGACTGATCTCACGGATTCCCTTGTCGATGGC
>JAAZLV010000028.1 GCA_012799155.1 Bacteroidales bacterium
TTGATGCCATAACGCCGCAGGAAAAATGGGATCAACAGAATGCAGAGTGCTTCTGATATTTGTGACAGTGAGATCAGCATATTTGAATGCTGAACACCGAATGTATCGGCAAAAATAGGGTTGGCTTCGAAGCTGGCGATGAAGGGATTGGCAAAACCATTGGTGATCTGCAGGGATACACCCAGCAGCATGGAAAAGATGAAGAAAAGTGCCATCTTACGCTGTTTGAACAGCTTGAATGCATCCAGTCCAAGTGCCTGGGCCAGTGTCTTGTCGGTGGTGTCGGTACTTACAGGGCAATTGGGAAGAGTAAAGGAGTAGAGTCCCAGCATCAGGCCGATCACGGCACTCACCACGAACTGCATCGATGAGGTCTGGTAGCCGACAAGATCGACAAGCCACATGGTGAAGATAAATCCCACGGTGCCAAACACACGGATGGGAGGAAATGCCTTTACCGTATCCATACCACCCCGCTCCAGGATGGTGTAGGCGACAGAGTTGGAGAGTGCCAGCGTGGGCATGTAAAAAGCGACACTCAAAGTGTAGAGTGTGAAGAGGAGGGGGAAAGAGACATCCGGCCCGGCTTGCAGACCGTAAAGACCTGTAGATATCATGAAGAGTGCAGCCAGCAGGTGTGATGCACCCAGCAGTTTCTGTGCCGGCACCCAGCGGTCGGCAATGATTCCCATAATGGCCGGCATGAATATGGAAACGATTCCCTGAACGGAATAGAAGATGCCGATATGTGCTCCCAGACCGGCAGGTCCAAGGTAACGGGACATCGAAGTGAGATAGGCCCCCCAGACGGCAAACTGGAGGAAGTTCATGATAATGAGTCGTAATTTGAGCGACATAATGTTAACTTATATGGTTGTGGTTTATTATCTGCTGAGCCAGGGTGAGGGATTGAGCTTGGTGGTCTTCTGCCACAACTGGAAATGCATGGTGGCAATACCGGTATCAGGGTCGGTAAAGATGCGTCCCAGCGACTGGCCAGTCTTCACCCTGTCACCTTGCTTCACAAAGAGATCGTAGATATTGGCATAGAAGGTGTAATATTCGCCGTGACGCACAATGACACAGGTGTTCGAGCCCGGGAAAGAGAATACCTTCGACACCTCACCGTCGAACACCGAACGGATACTGGCTCCCTTCTGCGCCTGAATATCGACACCATTGCTGTTGGTGGTCACATTCCACTCATTGTGCTTCTTGGTACCGAACCCGCCAACAATCGTAGCTGTTCCAGTCACCGGCATGGGCAACTTACCCTTATTGGCAGCAAAATTCTTGGAAAGCCGGAAAGTCTCTGTAGTGGCACTACCCCCAGCCTCTATCCTGGGACCGCTCTCAACAGGTTTCTTCGGTGCGGCCTCTTCCTTTGAAACAGGCTCTTCCTTAGTTGCAGTCTCTTCTTTGCTTTCACTCTTGCTTCTACGGGCTTCACGCTCAGCCGCTTCGGCCGCTTTCTTACGTAAAGCCTCCTGCTCTGCCCTGCGGCGTGCTTCCGCCTCACGCTCCTGACGAGCTACCTCCTCAGCAATCAACTGTTCAATCTGAGCATTCAGCTGGTTCACCCGTCGCTGTTTCTGTTGCAATGTCTTCTGCAGCTCTTGCTCCTTACCCCTTGCAGCAGTGATCTCCTGCTGTCTTGACTTCTCCTCCCTTTGCAGTTTCTGCTGCTCCTGCTCCAGGGTTGCGAGCACCTTTTCCCGGTCTGCTCTCGCCTTGGTAAGCAACTCCTTCCTTTCGGCTATCGCACGGTTTTGTTTTTTAATCTCATCAGCCTGCGACTGTTGCCAGCGGGAATAATCCTTCAGATATTGCATCCTGCGAATCGATTCCCCAAAGGAGCGGCCCGAAAGGATGAAGAGCAGTTTGTTCTGACTCACATTGTGGCGTAACATTCCACGAATCGCATTGGCATATTTCTCTTTTGTCTCAACCATCTCCTTGTTGAGTCGTTGAATCTCCCCCTCCAGTTTTGTCTCCTCCCTACGCAATGCGGCAACCTCTTCACGCTGTACACTGATCAGTTCCTTTCTGGAGTTGATCTGCTTATTAATTAGATTAATCCTGTCAAGGATGGTGCTGGTCTGTTTCTTCACATCGAGATAGAGCCGGTTGGCATTGCGAATCTCCTCCTGCAGAGCCTGCTGCTGTTGCTGCAAGCTCTCTATCTGAGGAGTCTGCGCCATGAGCCGACTAAACAAGAGGAGGAAGAATAATAACAGAACAACCGTTTTTCTCATGATCGTTTCATCAATTTGTAGAGAGAATTTTCATGATCTCACCGATTGTAGTTCTGGAATAACCATTCGGCACACTTTTCGTGAGTTCAATGGGCAGATTGGTGACCACATCTGAAAAAAGCAACTCCGCATCCACTTTCTTACTGTTTGAACTGAGCGATATATTCATTTTGTGCGGAAAGCTGATCTCATTCAGCAGTGCGAAATTATTGTACCCCCATTGAAGTGAGTGACTACCTTTCGGTTGTAACAAATGGGTGAAAGTAATCCGATCGTCACCGTTAACTGTGAATGCATAATCGATACCCGAGGTTTTATCTTTCGCCGTGAGGTAATAGTTGTGGTCTGAGGTGCGAGTGAAGTTGAACTTCCTATAATCGTCAACCTCAACCCCGTTTTTACCCGAGATAAACAGGGCATTGGTAAAAACCGACTGCATAGTAAAAAAATCGAACCCTACCGGATATTGCGTTTTCAGCTCGGCGATAGGCTCCATCACATACCGTTTGTTCATCCTGTCAAGAAAAATCAGGGTATCGGGATTGATGTAGAGACGAAACATCTCTACACCGAACAACGGTTGAATAGAAATCTGCAAAGCATTGTCTTTCACTATCCGGATATTGGCCTTGGAGCTGAGTGATCGTGTCCCGGAAGTCAGGTTCATGTTCAGTTTTGCAGAGAATGTCTGAAATGAGAATTCACTTTCAATGATGTCATGAAACAGTTCATTGAATTCTTTATCTTCAACCGGAGTGGTTGAATAGATATATTGTTGGCGCGATTTACAGGCTGTCAACAAAAGTATGGTCGATATGAAAAACAAAAAAAATATCCTGTAGGTCGAACGTTTCATCGTGTTGGGTTGGTTAAAATATTGATTTTTCGTTCCAGCGCTTCAGTATCACCTCCCAGCTCCTTTGCTCTGATCCACTGCTGCACTGCTTTTTCTTCTTCTCCGGTTTTGATCAGCAGGTCACCATAATGTTCAAGCACCTCTGCTGAAGGATTCTCACCGCTATATTCAACAGCTTTCTCAAGATAGATTTTCGCCATGATGTAGGATCCCTGTTCAAAAAGAATCCATCCGTAGGTATCCAAATAGGTGGGGTTCATCGGTTCAGCTTTGATGGTGATGCCGCTCATCATCTCCGCTTTGTCAAGATCCCTCTTGTCGAGAGAGAGGTAATAGCTATAATTGTTCAACACAGGCAGGTTCTGCGGGTTGAGTTGCAGTGCTTTCTCATAGCTCTCAAATGCCTCTTCCTTGCGTCCAAGAAAAAAATTGAGATCACCTATCTGTCCATGAAAGTCTGATTCCAGCAGGGGATTCTCAATCACAGCATGCTCCAGTCCCTCTTTGAAAACACTAAGAGCTTCTTCGTAGTTTTCTTGCTGGTAATGGGCTGCCCCAAGGTAAAAATAGAACTGAGGCTCATGCGGAATATTCTTGATTCCCTCCTCGGTAATTGATTTGAGTGTCTCCATATCTTCATCGGCTAATGTGATGCGTATGATCTGCTCGTATCCGGACGGATCATCCGGTTGCGCCGTGATATAATCCCGAAACTGCTTCAGGGCCTCTTTTTGATCATTCTGCATCATCAGCACATTTCCATAAATCATTCTCAGACGTGAATAGTTAGGGTATTGCCTGAAGAGAGACTCGAAAAGAGGATTGGCCTGAGCCATATTCTGCTTCTCCTGCTGCAGGATACCAAGGTAACGGGTAAGAAATTGCACTTTCGTTTCTACTTCCATTGAACTGCCAGCGATAGCCGTTACCAGTTCCTCTTGTGCCTCACTTTTTCGGTTTTGCTTCTCGTAATAATTTATTCTGGAAAGAATGAGTGCCGGAAATGAGGAGTCGATCTTTTTAGCCCGTTCATAATAGTCCCATGCTTTTTCAGACTGATTGTCCTCCAGGTATAGATCTCCCATCAGCACCAGATATGCAGGATTGGAGGGATTCTTTTCGATGATCTGCTCTATCTCTCCAAA
>JAAZLV010000197.1 GCA_012799155.1 Bacteroidales bacterium
GATTTGACTTACTTCTTCTCCGAACGTATTGCGCAACTCAACAGCCTTGGAGTAAACGATGTGATCATTGATCCCGGTTTTGGTTTCAGTAAAACGTTGATGCAAAACTTTGAACTGATGGCTTATCTCAAATATTTTCATATCTTTGATGAGCCCATACTGGTAGGGATCTCGAGAAAATCGATGATTTACCGGTTGCTGGGGATTTCACCCGAGGAGAGTCTAAACGGCACCACCGTTCTTAACAGTGTCGCACTGCTTTCGGGTGCATCCATCCTCCGCGTGCACGATGTAAAAGAGGCGGTGGAGTGTGTGCTGCTTACAAGCCAGATTCAACAATTTGATCATCAAACCACTCAATAGCAACTCTATGTTCGCACATTTTGGAATAAAAGATTTTATCGATGTCCTGTTGGTGGCGTTTCTGCTATACTACCTTTTCAGGCTTGTAAAGATCTCCGGGTTGAGACCACTCTTCATCGGTATTCTTGTGTTCATGGTGATTTGGATTCTGGTATCGCGTGTCTTCAACATGGTGCTGTTGGGTTCCATCCTAGACCAGTTTGTGAGTGTTGGGCTTTTTCTACTGGTGATTCTTTTTCAGGATGAGATACGTCGTTTTCTGATGTCACTAGGTTCAAAGAGGGGATGGAATTTCATTTCGAAACTCTTCTTTCCAAGTGACGGGCAAAAGAAAGACAATTCATACCTTACGGCAATAGTGCTGGCCTGCATGAACATGTCGAAAAGCAACACGGGTGCCCTGATCGCAATCCAGGGAGATATACACCTGGGGCTTTATGAGCAGACCGGTGAGATTGTAAATGCAGAGATTTCATCACGCCTCATAGAAAACATCTTTTTCAAGAATAGTCCCCTGCATGATGGCGCGATGATTGTGGTAGGGGACAAAATAAAAGCTGCCGGTTGCATTTTACCCATCTCTCAGAATCCCAATATCCCTACCCATCTCGGGCTGAGACACCGCGCTGCACTGGGGATCTCACAAGAGACCGATGCCAGGGTAATCATTGTCTCAGAAGAGAGGGGGAAAATCTCATTCGCATCAAAAGGGCGTTTGAAGGTCAATATTTCACCCGAAGATTTGCAAAGGCTCTTGCTGACTGATGAGTAGCAAGGAACACTTCCTAACGAATGAAGTCACCGCAAAGGTCATAACGTGCTCCACAGTAAACGATTTTTTGAATGATATTACAATCTCTCTCCATCATAAACTATAAGAACCTAAGACAGGCAGAGTTGCAATTCTCCCCAAAAATGAACTGTTTCATTGGAAACAACGGGATGGGCAAGACCAACCTGCTGGATGCGGTTTATTATCTATCATTCTGTAAAAGCTACACCAATCCCATCGACTCGCAGATCATAAGCCATGATGCAGATGTATGCATGTTGCAGGGTCGCTATCTCACGGAGCATGGAAAAGAGGAGGAAGTTTACAGTGGCATCCGTCGCCGGCAGAAAAAACAGTTTCGTCGCAATAAAAAGGAGTATGACCGGCTTTCTGACCATATTGGGTTAATCCCCCTGGTGATGATTTCACCGGCCGACAACGAACTAATAACAGGTGCCAGTGAGGAGCGGCGTAAATTTATGGATATGGCCATCTCCCAGTTCGACAGGGAATACCTTCGTGCCTTGGTTCGTTACAACAAGGCTCTGCAACAGCGCAATGTGCTGCTCAAGAACGAAGAGGGAGCAATCGATTCCGATCTTCTGGAGTTATGGGAGGCACAACTTGTAGTGGAGGGCAACTATATTCATCGGGAACGGAAGGCATTTATCGACGCCTTTACTCCTATTTTTAACCGATTCTACGAACGTATCAGCGGTTCCCATGAAGATGTTTCTTTCGCATATAGTTCCCAGCTAAATGAGTATGATTTTGCAGAAAGACTCAGATACAACAGACAACGAGACATCATCATGGGGCACACTACCACCGGTATTCACCGTGATGAGTTGGAGATGCTGCTGGATGGGTATCCCATCAAGAAAGTCGGCTCACAGGGACAGAACAAGACCTTTTTTGTTTCGCTCAAGCTGGCACAGTTTCACTTTCTACTCTTGAAAGGAGATACCAAACCAATACTCTTGCTCGATGACATTTTCGACAGGCTTGATGCCGCACGTGTGGAGGAAATCGTGAAATTGGTCTCGGAGTCTGATTTCGGACAGATATTTCTCTCCGATACCAATCGTGAGTCGCTCGATCGGATTTTAGAGCGTACCGGCAACAACTCTCATATCTATACCGTTGTTGATGGTGAGGTTAAACTGATAAACGATTTGTAGCTCATGCAGAAGAAAAATGCTCAACCCTTGTCGGAGGTGCTCTCTGATTTTTTCGACAGCAACAGTCCGCTAAAAATGAAACTAGCTGAACACCGCGCCGTTAAAGGTTGGTACGAGATGTTGGGGGAAGGAGTTGCTGCATATACCCGCAATGCTTATTTCAGTCGCGGGGTGCTTTATGTACAGCTCTCTTCATCAGTGCTGCGTGCTGAATTGTTGATGAACAAAAAGGGATTGGTAGAGAAGATTAACGAGTATGCCGGGATGAATGTCGTCCGTGATGTTGTCCTGAGATAGCGGGTGCCTGTTCATGTCAGAAGAAGGCAGAAACACCGAGGTAAAATCCGGTGGGATGCGGCGAATTGACATGTTGCACCAAATCGTAGTTGAGGGTAATGTGTGATCTTCCCAGGCGGAGACCGCCACCCACTACCAGGGAAGGTACCATTCCTCTAATTTTTTCCTCATTACCGTTTGATTTTTCTGTCATCGACGAACGGACATAGTTCAATTCCGGTTGTGCGAAGAGTGCAATGAACCGAGTGGGGTAGAGATAACTGAAGATGTTGACTCCCAGAAGATTGTTCCTCAATTCATAATAACTCGTGGTTGTACGCGTATAATAGTACTTGACACCTGCTCCCGCCAGCAGATACTGATTCAACTGGTAACCCACTTGTGGGCCGATGCCCAGACGTGTGTAGTTACGGCTGAGCGACAATCCCAAATCGGCACCAAATCGAAGCTTCTTGCGGTCGAACCGCGGGATATCACCCTTATTTATCTGATTCCCTGTAACACTAAGAGGTTCTGTCTCGATGTGGTAGTTTTGCCCCCCAGCACGATAGATGTTTCGTTCATCATCTGCAGCGACTCGGATGGTGTCATAACGTATCGACTGTGCTTCTGCCTGAAGGGCAGAAAAAAGGAGGAGCAGTAGAACTAGAGTCTGTTTCATATGCTATCAGACCGTAAGGGGTGACATAGGTTTAATCAAAAAAAAGAAGTTGAATGGTAACTCAACTTCTTTTTGTCTTTTTGTTTCCCAAGGAGGTTCACTCTACAGGTGCTCCCTCTTCCGGTGCCGGTTGAGTTGGTGTCTCTGTCGGTATGGGCAGACCGGGTGTTACATCTGGAGCAGTGGAGGGATTGAGGGGTGCCGGCTGCTGTACTTCTACCTGTGATTGCGGGCTGTTGCTATTTGAGGTAGTGTATTTTGCCGTCAGGATACTCAGAACGATCATTGCGCCTGCCAGCGTCCAAGTGAATTTTTCCAGGAAATCGGTTGTTTTACGTACCCCCATGATCTGGTTCGAAGAGGAGAAACCGCTTGCCAGGCCTCCTCCCTTTGATTTTTGCACCAATACGGCAAGAATCATCAGGATGGCTGCCAACAGGATGAGAATTGTGATGAAAATATACATATCTTATTTTTTTTTGTTTTTCTCGTTTGCAATCAATAAATCCAAGAAACGAATTTGGTCGGCAAAGTAAACACTTTTTTTTGGAAAATTCAAACTTAATCGTTTAATAATTGTTCTTGCCTGCTCGTATTTATGTTGATTGATATAAATGCGTGCGAGTGTCTCGGTCAAAAACTCACCTGCATCCTCTTCATTCCCACTCTCACGCCTTTTTTCACGAGGCATCAGTTCGCTGGAGGTAAAAATGTCATCGGTTTCTGCTTTCTCAATGAAGGCATCGATGATATCCTGGTGTTGAAATGGTTGACTTTCCGTTACCATCTCTTCCTCATCTTCACCGAGTGATTCCAGGTAGGCAAAATAGTCGGTGACGGCAACCTGTAAATGGTCATCCGGTAGATCATTTTCAGTGGTTACCTTGCCGGGAATTGTGCTGAGAAAAGAGTCGAGAAGGGCTTCGGTACGATCTACCGTTTGCTCCTCTCCATCTGAGGTATCGGTCAGGAATTTGGCATATTGTTCATGGCGAATCAGATAAAGAAGTTGCCTCCTGTCGCAGCATAACACCGCTGTCTTTGCCAGCTCTTCCTCAAACCGTTCACTGCCATTCAGTTCCA
>JAAZLV010000198.1 GCA_012799155.1 Bacteroidales bacterium
AGCTCCTGCAGGTAGGGGGGCAGACCGGGTGCGGTCTCCGGCAGCTGCAGGTCGATCTTCTCTATCTGTGGTTGGAACTGCTCCCAGGCCATTGAGAGGATGCCCATGGTGATGCCGGCATTGACAATGTACTTGCCGTGGTCGCCTGCGTCGTGCCAGCCGCCGGTGCCGTCGCGCTGCACTCCTTTCTCTCCGAGGTAGTCGAGGTAGCCATCCTCCATGTGGCACGCTTCGGTGCAGAAGTGATCGCCGCCGTGATCACCAGCCACCGCCATGCCGCAGCGCCAGAGATAGAAGCCCCGCATGGTGGTACGGAAGGGATCACGATAGATGGTCTCACCCACCGGAAAGATCACCGAACGACTGCCGTTCGACAGCCCGAGGTAGTAGCTGCCCGAGCGATGCAGTGCAGAGAAGTCGGCCATTACAACCTCCTGCCCTGTATCTTCCTGGTAGAAAGGGCCGGAGGTCTTGCCGCTAAACAATGTTTCGTTTGTCTCTGCATCCTTCACCACGAAGGTATTAACATCGGCAGTGATGGTTGCCTCCTTTTCCTGTTGTGGCAGGTAGCCGAGTGAATTGAGGCGGATGGCTCCTGTCGGCTGTTGTGCTGCAAGCAGGGCGAAGAGGAAAAGGAACAGGGTTGTAAGAATCGTTTTCATGCTTATATTAGGTTATTATGTTGGTACGTTGGTACGTTAGTATGTTGATACGTTTGATAGTTCTTAGTTTGATGTTTGTAGCTCACCACTGATCACTTACCAACCGGATGTTTGATCTCCGGCCGGTTGCGGTTAATACGGGGGTTGCCCGCATCGGAGGAGATGGCGTGTGCCCGCATTGCCTCTTCGGGGTAGGGTCGCATCAGTTGCTCCACGCTACTGCGTTTGGTGGCGGGATCGATCCAGGCAGCCAGATCGTCATGGCGGAGGATCAGCGGCATCCTCTTCTTGCTGTTGTGGATGTAGGCCATCAGCGGGTTGGCATCGGTGGTGATGATAGAGAAGGTGTCGCGTACCTCTCCGGTCAGCTTGTTCACCCATGAGTTATAGATGCAGCCCATGTAGAAGACCGTCTCATCGGCCGGGTAGATGTAGTAGGGATGCTTTTTGCCGTTCTCGTGGCGCCACTCGAAGAAGCCATCCACCACCAACACGCAGCGCTGGCTGACGATCGACTGCTTGTAGGAGGGTTTCTCGTAGATGGTGTCAGCGCGCGCGTTGAGCGTCATCTTCTGCAGCTCGGCGGCCCGCTCCTCCACTGCGAAGGAGGGGATAAGTCCCCATTCGGAGAGGGTGATAGCCCCTTGGCGAATCACCGGCAGGCGGGGGTGGGCGAAGCCTGAAACCAGATAATGGTCCTCCTCGAAGGTGAGTGGCATCTGTACACCTGCGTGCGACTGCAGGTACTCCCTGATCGCTTCTTTCGCTTTCTTCTCCACGGAGACGGTAAAACACATATGCTGTTTCGTTAAAGGTGTATCTCTATCAGTTCGTTGAAGCTGCTGGTGTAGGCGCGCGAGAGGTGTAGGCGCCGCATTTTATGTGTCAGCTCATCCTGCGAGGCGAGGCGCACCATCGTCTTGCCATGCTTGCGGTTGAGGTTGTCTATCGTCTCCATCAATTTCTTGTGCTTCGGGTCGGAGTTGAAGAAGAGCGACGGCTGGTAGGCGTTGGCATCCACCAGGTCGAGCAGGATCACGCCGGCGCGCTTGTAGTGTTTGTGTTCGCGGTAGATGCTTTTCAGTCCCTCAATGGCGAAGCCCACCAGCTCGAGCGACGAGGAGGTGGGGAAGGGGAGCTTGAGCAGCACGCTGTTGGCGTAGAACTCCTCCTTGTCGTTGAATCGGTTGGTTTCGATGAAAACTACCATGCGGCGGCACATCGATTGCTGTTGGCGCAGCTTCTCGGCGCTGGTCATCACGAAGGTGGCGATCCGTTCGTGCAGTTCCTCCAATCTGTTATAATCTCGGTCGAACGAGCGGGTAGTGGCGATGCTTTGTTTCTTCTCTGCGATTTCCATCTCTAGGGTGGGGATTCCCAGCATGTCGCGCTGCAGGTTGCCTCCCACCACGGTCATCACTGATCGCACCAGCGACTCGGGCAGCAGCGTAAAGTCGTAGGCGGTATTCACCCCCATGGCGCGCAGCTTGCGTGCGTAGCGCCTGCCGATGCCCCACACATCTTCGATGGGGAGCCACTTAAGAGCCTTGACCCGTTTCTCCTCGCTGTCGATCACATGCACCCCCTGCAGCTCCGGGTATTTCTTCGCGATGCGGTTGGCCACTTTGGCCAATGCCTTGGTGGGAGCGATGCCCACGCTGAGGGGGATTCCGGTCCAGCGTCCCACCTGTCGCCGCATCTTCAGGCCATACTCCCGCAGGTCCACCCTCATGCCGGAGAGGTCGAGGAAGCACTCGTCGATGGAGTAGATCTCGTGCGAGGGGGTGTAGGAGGCGAGGATGTTCATCACGCGGCGGCTCATGTCGCCGTAGAGCACGAAGTTGGAGGAGAAGACCTGCACGTCGTGGGTGCGGATCAACCGTTCGATCTGGAAGGCGGGGGCACCCATCTTGATACCCACCGCTTTCGCCTCGTTTGAGCGTGCAATGACGCAGCCGTCGTTGTTGCTGAGCACCACGATGGGTTTGCCGTTCAACGTCGGGTTGAACACCCGCTCGCAGGAGGCGTAGAAGTTATTGCAGTCGGCTAAGGCGTACATTGTTATTGATGATCGATGTGACGATGCCCCAGATATAGATTTCCGCCTCCTCGGGGCTGTACTCCAGCGTGGGGAAGTCGGGATTGAGCGGTATAAGCCTGATTTTGTCGCCGCTCTTCTCTATCCACTTGGCTGTGAACTCGCCGTCGATGAAGCAACAGGCCAGCAGGTCGGACGACCACTCCAGGGAGCGGTCGATCACCATGATGCTACC
>JAAZLV010000199.1 GCA_012799155.1 Bacteroidales bacterium
AACAGCTGACAGCTATTTTTTCATTATCTTTGCATCCCGATAAAAGAAATCAGACGATGCAGAAACCAACCATACCCAAAGGGACCCGTGATTTTTCGCCCGAAGAGACGGCGAAGCGCAACTATATCTTCGACACCATCCGTGAGGTATACCGCCTCTACGGCTTTCGCCAGATTGAGACACCGGCAATGGAGAACCTCTCCACGCTGATGGGCAAGTATGGCGAGGAGGGGGACAAGCTGCTCTTCAAGATCCTCAACTCGGGCGATTTCCTCTCGTCGATGAGCGAGGAGGACCTGAAGGAGGGCAACGCTGCAAAAACAGCCACCCGCATCTCGGAGATGGGATTGCGTTACGACCTTACCGTACCCTTCGCACGCTACGTTGTGATGCACCGCAACGAGATCACCTTCCCCTTCCGGCGCTACCAGATACAACCGGTGTGGCGGGCCGACCGCCCGCAGAAGGGTCGCTACCGCGAGTTCTTCCAGTGCGACGCCGACATTGTGGGATCGGACTCGCTCCTCAACGAGGTGGAGCTGGTGCAGATCATCGACGAGGTGTTCAGTCGCCTGGGCATCCGTGTTGCAGTGAAGCTGAACAACCGCAAGATCCTCTCCGGCATCGCTGAGATCATCGGCGAAGCGGACAAGATTACCGACATCACCGTGGCGATCGACAAGCTGGACAAGATAGGACTGGAGAAGGTAAACGAGGAGCTGGCATCAAAAGGAATCGCACAGGAAGCAATCGACAGGCTGCAACCGATCATCCTACTGAGCGGGAGCACCGCCGAGAAGCTGGCGAAGCTACGGGAGCTGCTGGCATCCTCTGCAACAGGCACCAATGGCGTGGAGGAGATGGCGTTCATCATCGCCAGGACGGCAGCGTTGCAGCTTCGCAACGAGGTGGAGCTGGACCTGACACTGGCGCGCGGACTCAACTACTACACCGGCGCGATCATCGAGGTGAAAGCACTCGACGCTCAGATCGGCAGCATCACCGGCGGCGGTCGCTACGACAACCTGACCGGCATCTTTGGGCTGCCGGGTGTCTCGGGTGTGGGCATCTCCTTTGGTGCGGACCGCATCTACGATGTACTGACGCAACTGGAGCTCTTCCCGGAGAGCTTCTCCCACTCCACCGAGCTGCTCTTCGTGAACTTCGGTGAACGGGAGGCAGACTGGCTTCTCCCCCTGGTGGCGAAGATACGTCGCGAGGGCATCTGCTGCGAGCTCTATCCCGAAGCTGCAAAGATAAAGAAACAGCTCTCCTATGCCGACAGCAACCGGATCCCTTACGTGGCGATGGTGGGCGAGAACGAGATGAAGGAGGGCAGGATCACGCTCAAGAACATGCAGTCGGGCGAGCAGACGAGTGTCACCCCCGATGAGGTGGCGGCAATTGTGGAAAGCAGATCATAAAAATAAAGGGGATTTACTGCTTGTAGGAGTAAAACAACCGATGCTTCAAGCTCAATCCTGTTTTGGGATCGAGGTTGAAAGCAGCAAAATTGCAAGTGGGACAATTCCCTTTCACATAAGAGATGTCAGTCTGTTTGGGATCAATTGACATTGTGATGTTAAAATCTTCAAAGACTGAATTCCCGATGGCCTCTACAAATTCCAACCCAATGTAGAAAGGGGAATGATTCTCTATTTCTATTTCATACTCTGTTAGATCAAGATACATCTTTTGATCAATTTTCTTTGTAATAAAATAGCCGGGCCCTTCAAATACAATAGCCGAAGGTTGGTGATCTTCTGAATCCATGATTATCGGCTTTACAATAAAACCATCCTTCTCAGAATCACCCCATTTATAGTTAAAGTAAAACTCTATCCCTCTTATGCAGACAACTCTGTTTGTGACGAGGTTTATTTGTGAAACAATTTTCGATTTCCCTTTAATGGCGACTCTTATATTCTTTCGATACGGTGATTTCAACAGTTCAATATCACCCTTTGGA
>JAAZLV010000200.1 GCA_012799155.1 Bacteroidales bacterium
GATAAGCCATCAGTTCAAAGTTTTGCATCAACGTTTTACTGAAACCAAAACCGGGATCAATGATCACATCGTTTACTCCAAGGCTGTTGAGTTGCGCAATACGTTCGGAGAAGAAGTAAGTCAAATCCTGGAAGAGATGTGTATAGTCGGTCTGCTTTTGCATTTCCTGAGGAGTACCACGCATATGCATCAGTACGTATGGAACTTTCAGCTCAGCTATCACAGAGAACATCCGCGCATCAATCTGCCCGGCAGAGATATCATTGACAATCTGAACGCCATGCTCCTCAACAGCCTGCCTGGCCACATCGGCATAAAAGGTATCAACAGAGAGAATGGCTTCTGGCAACTCCCTCCGGATTTGCTTCAATGCCGGCATCAGCCTCGCAGCCTCCTCCTTTGCCGTAAGCAAAGAAGAGGTAGGTGTCGTTGACTGAGCACCTACATCAATCATCGCTCCACCTTCCTCCAAAATCTGATGGCAGCGGCGTAGAATCTCCTGCTCTGTCTGCTTACGACTACCGGAGAAGAATGAATCGGGTGTCACATTCAGGATTCCCATCACCTTCGGGGTGCTGAGGTCCATCAGTTGACCATTTATGTTGATTGTTTTCCTCAAAATAATCTGTTTTAGCATTAAGCAATTGGCCTTGAATGGCAATTGTCTTTTATTGGTTTATTGTTCCCTGCTCATAAACTTCGAACCATATGTCTTATAATCAACAGCCTATCAACCTCTCAACTATCACAATACCGAATGGGGATCTAGATCCGGGTAATCAATGGTATAATGAAGGCCACGGCTCTCCTTACGTGCCATTGCCTGTTTGATCACCATGTACCCTACTTTGATGATGTTGCGCAATTCACAAATCTCCCGCGATACCACCGAACGGTGGAAAAAATCTTCTGTCTCACGAAACAGTATGTTGAGCCGGTCCATGGCGCGATGCAACCGCAGGTCGGAACGCACAATCCCCACATAGGAGGCCATCAGCTGTCCCACCTCACGGTAACTCTGGGTTATCAGTACCATCTCCTCAGGAGAGCTTGTTCCCTCAGCATCCCAGGCAGGGATATTCTCTTTAAGGGAATAATTCCTGAATAGGGGCAGTGAATGGCGGGCAGCAGCATCAGCAAACACCACCGCTTCAATCAGAGAGTTGGATGCGAGGCGGTTGGCGCCATGCAGACCAGTACAGGCACACTCACCGTTGGCATACAACCTTCCGATGCTGGTACATCCGTTCAGATCCACAACAACACCACCGCAAAGGTAATGGGCAGCAGGTGCTACGGGAATCATCTCACGAGTGATGTCGATACCATACGAAAGACATTTTTCATAGATGCCGGGAAAATGCTCTTTTGTTTCTGTTGCATCCTTGTGTGTGACATCGAGAAAAACATGTTCATCACCCCGCTCCTTCATCTCACTGTCAATGGCACGGGCCACGATGTCGCGTGGTGCGAGCGAGCCGCGACGGTCGTATTTATGCATGAACTCCTCTCCATCAATTGTCTTCAGGACGCCACCATAGCCACGCATCGCCTCGGTGATCAGAAAGGAGGGACGTGCACC
>JAAZLV010000201.1 GCA_012799155.1 Bacteroidales bacterium
AAAAGTCGGGGTCAAAAAAAAACTTTATGACAAGTACAATTGTCTGAAGTTGTTTTGTTTATCATCACGCACCAGTGTTCAATAGATTTCCCAATTGTTAAAATGCATTCCGTCTCACAATTTGAAATTCATCTTCAACCATCGTCCTCTCACTATTATAGCTTCTAATTGCTTTTTAGAAGCATGCGAGCAGTTTCAATAATGGTATCCTTCTCATCGCGCTTGTCGCTATCGAGCATTGAAACAAAGAAATCAGGTTCCACACCAAACTCGATATGCTCCTTCTCGGCATTGAACATCGGAGATGCAGAGAAACGAATGGACCAGCCGTTGGGAAGTTCTGAAGAAAAAGGAAGGCCACTGCCGCCACCGGTTTTGTCGCCAATCACGGTAGCCAGCGGAGCAATCTTCATGATGCTTACAAACTCGTTGGTAGCGCTGTAGCATCCTCTGTTTGCAAGCACAACAACCGGTTTCTGGTAACGTACCCTGTTGGAACTCTCCACATATTTTGGATAAAGGGGTGAGAAATCGTTGTGTCCGGGACCAATCTTATGAGAGATATATCCGACGTGAGTCCGTTTGTTGAAAAAACGGCTGGCTAACTTCTCCACATTGGTGAGATTTCCCCCACCATTGTTACGCACGTCAATGATGATCCCCTTGCAGATGGCCATTCGGTTGAGGATCTCATCCAGGCTGCCATCACCAAGGTCGCTGGTAAAACTGTTGTAATAGAGATACCCTACATTGTCTTCGAGGATTTTGTACCAGATACCGGATGCACGGCTATAATCTTTCCCAAGATAATGTTTCTGAATGGCAGGATCAAAATTTTCAGGATAATCTTCCTGCCACTTCCAGTAACGGGTCACATCGTGTGATGCAGCAAGGTTGACATGGCCATCCATCAACTCGGACAGCATTTCCCCCATCAGTTTGAAGAGGGCATCATTCCCCATGTTGGAAGTGATGCGCCTGCTATAATCAAGATAAACAGCATCCCAATCAATCTCTTTGTAGTCAAAAAAACAGTAATTTCGGTCGAGGATGGTCCACAACGCATCGAAATTTCCTTTGGGATGATTGTCAAACTGCATGGTAGGATCATCACACCCTGAAAAGAGGAACAGGGTAAGAAGCAATAGCCATCGATGCAGTTTAACAATTTTCATGACCATTTACGATATCTATCCACAAGGGATCTTGCCGATTCTTCTCTCATGACGCCCTCCTTCAAAGGGTGTATTGAGAAAAGTAACCAGTATCTCATATGCCTCCTCCTGATTCACAAACCTACCCGGCAGGGACAGGATATTGGCATCGTTGTGCGCTCTGGCAAAAAAGGCGAGCTCCTTGTTCCAGCATAAGGCCGCACGGATACCCTGGTGTTTGTTGACTGTCATACTGATTCCGTTGCCGGTGGCACAGATAGTAATACCCGGATAGCACTCCCCATTCTCCACTGCCGTGGCCAGGGGATGCGCATAGTCGGCATAGTCACTGCTATCTGGGGAATAGGCCCCAAAATCCTTGTAAGGGATCCCCTTCTCCTCGAGGATCCCGATCA
>JAAZLV010000202.1 GCA_012799155.1 Bacteroidales bacterium
GGGGATGTTACATAGGCATTCGGTTTTAAGGGTGAATTTAATGATATTTAGTATGTTGATGCTATCTTTCAGCTCTATGCATGGCATTGGAGACTTGTATGAATAGAGCTATCTTGAAAGGATAATCAAATTATCTTCTCTGATTTTCCTGATCTTGAATGACTGAATTTTCTGCAGAATATGCAGAATCTCATCAATGCCGTCGCGTTGGCGGAACTTACCGGTGTAGCAGACGTTGAATATCTCCGGATCTTCAACCTGTATGGTGATATCGTAATACAACTCCAGTTTGGAAAGTATGTCAATCAGTCGCTCGTTGTCGAAAGCATAGATTCCCTCGCGCCAGAGCAGATGCTCCGGGTTGTGGAGCTTTTCCAGCTTGATCACGTTTTCACAGTATGTAGCCTGTTGGTCGGGTGAAAGCAACACCGGTTTGTTGTTTTTCCCTGTCTCGCTCACCATCAATGATCCTTCTACAAGCGATGTCCTGGTGTATCCCGACTGGGGGTAACTGTATACATTGAACTCGGTGCCCAACACCTCCATGGTGAGCTGTTGTGTGGTGACAATGAATGGTTTCTTTCGGTTTTCAGCCACCTTAAAATAGGCTTCCCCAATTACCGAAACCTCGCGTTGTTTTCTGTTGAATCGGGCGGGGTAGGTGAGAGTGGATTGGGCATTGAGCCAGACCTGTGTGCCATCTTGCAATGTGAGTTGTGCCCGTTGTCCGGCGGGGACATAAAGGGTGTTCATCTCTGTTGTAGAGGTTGAGGGAAGAGTCAGTGCGCGAGTCAGAAAAAAGGTGGAGGCAATCAGCAGGAGGGAGATGGCAGCATATTGCAGGAGGAAGCGCATCCTTCGCTGCCGTTTTTTCTCATTCATCCTGCGGGTGAACGTGGAAAAACCCTCCTTTCCCTCTGATTCCTGCTTCGGATCAGGGGCCAACCGCGTAAGGGCATAGATGTTCTGCAAACGTATATATTCCTGCCGTAGCTGTTCGTCATTCTTCATTTGCAGGAACATCGTCATCTCTTCTGCACGATTCAGTTCACCTGAGAAATATTTCGTTAGGGTGTCTTCCATTCAAAGTGATGCTTTATATATAATACGAATGAAAGCTAAAAAACCGCCAAAAGGATTAAAAAAATAAAAATAAAAGGAGGGGAATATACTCTTTAAGAGCATCTTTCAGTTTCCGATGGGCGATGGCCATCTGGCTTTCCACCGTGTGGAGGGAGATGTTGAGCTCTGCTGCGATCGCTTTCTGCTTCTTCCCCTCAATCTTGTTCATCACAAAGATCTCCCGGCACTTCCCGGGCAGCGTTTCAATCGCTTTCTGTACGACAGACTCGATGTCCGGTTCAGAAAAGATCTTATCATCAAATGCCTCCAGCGATTGCAATTTCATCTGCAACTCGATGTTGTAATCATCTCTCATCTTCTCTGCGCCTTTTCTGATTACCGTTTTGTGCCGCAACAAATCGAGGCATCGGTTCTTCGTAGCGGTAAACAGCCAGGCGAACAGGCGGGTGTGAGACATCAAAACAAACTGCTGCTCCCACAATTCGAGGAATACATCCTGCACGACGTTCTCCGCATCTTCTTCACAAATGAGGTATTCAGTGGCGAAGCACTTCATTCGGAAGTAGTGCGAGAGGTAGATCTCTTCAAATTGACTGCTATGTGGCGATGAGATCTGCATGGATGTTTTTGCTTTTCTTGACGTTTGAATTGCAAACATACAAAAAAAGTTGAAAACATACTTTATGGAGATTTTATAATCATTTGAATTGCCAGGAAGAGATATCTGTTTTTCTGTTCATAATTCATAATTGTATACTTCCCAATTTAAGGACGAGATAGTTCTCGTTCTAATCTCGTTCTAATCTCGTTCTAATATGGTTCTAATATGGTTCTAACAGATTAGACTCAGTAAAGAGTTAGATTAGACTCAGTTTAGGTCAAAAAAGGATGCTGCCCTTGAGAAGAGGTTCCCGAAAGCTTCATTGAGTGCACTCTGGTCTTTCGACTGGGAGGGAAATGGATTCTCATGGGTGTAGTTGAAAGGGAAGTCCTCCAGTTTGATGACCGAATGGGTGGTCTCCTTGCCGAGTGCTTCGCGCACCCCGTGATAGGGTATCACACTGTCCTTTGCCAGTGCAATCCCTGCAATCCGGTTGTGAATACGGGTGAAGAAGGCCTCTCGCTCACCCTGCAACCTCTCCGGGATGATCATCCTGAAGAAAGCTTCAAAAGCGCTGTCCCGATACCAACGGTTTTCCTGTTCACATCCGAAGCGGTTCACGTAATAATCCTGCATCCGGTTAAAAGCGGCGCTGTCCATGATGCTGCGGGAGATGCCGCACATGGAGCGGAAGATGCTGCCGCCACAGAACATGAAAAGTTTCGAGTCGGAGAAGAGCTGTTTCTCATTGGCCATCAACGCCACCTGCGAGAGAAAGGCCCCGATGGAGTAGGCGAAGATATCGATACGGCAACCCTCATTGAAGAGAGGATGACGTCCGCATCTGATCTCTTCGAAGAGTGTTGTCAGGTCTGCCCATGTTTGTCTTCCAGACAGGTAAAAGCGCTCCGGGCTCTGCGTGATGCGTTCGCTCAGTGCCACGTTGGCGAAGCTCACCGAGCGATCGCCCTCGTAATGTCGTTTCCGGATATTGAGCAAGTTGGTGAGGCTGCGCGGGTTGGACCAGTCGAGCGGCGCCCTGTTGATGTGAAAGGCGATTGGGAATAGAATCACCGGTCGCCCGGTCAATAGGGCGAGTTGTTCAGCCCAGGGGAGGTACTTGCTCCAGCTCCGTTCATTGAGCCCGTGCAGTAGCAGAATTGCCTTTTCACTTCGGGCAGCCCCTTCCGGCAGGAATACCGGATAATCGAAGATGAAGTTCTCACGGATGTGGAGCGTCTGTTGTGATAGATCCCCCTCCTCCCGGCAGGGTTGACTGTTGAACTGATAAAAGCGTATCTCCAGACCTCTACCCGGCAGTTTGGTGTCAATACCCAATTGAAAGAGACTGTTCAGCTGCGAGTATCGTTCGCTATAGTTTGTCATAACTGGTTCTTTTTCAACAAAGGAAGTCTCTTTTAGTTGTTCCTGCAACTAAATGGGAACAACGGATTGGGGAGGGGATGAAGTGAGGTATATGGGGTGAAATTCTCTATAGAGGGGTGAAAAAAAA
>JAAZLV010000203.1 GCA_012799155.1 Bacteroidales bacterium
CGTCGATTGTCTTGGGACATCCGATTACCTGTACACCAGAGTTGATTGAGGCGTAGTATTCAGCCAACACGCAGGCGTTGGTATTTGAGTCGTCACCACCAATGATCACCAGTGCTTTGATGTCCAGTTTCTTTAGGATTTCCAGTCCCTTGTCGAATTGTTCCTTACTCTCCAGCTTGGTGCGTCCCGAGCCGATGATGTCAAAGCCACCTGTGTTACGGTACTCGTCGATGATTTCCGCCGTCAGTTCTTTGTACTGATGGTCGACCAGTCCGCCTGGCCCCAGAATGAACCCGTAGAGTTTGCTCTCCTGATGCAATCGTTTGATGCCGTCGAAAATGCCGGCAATCACATTGTGTCCACCGGGGGCTTGTCCACCGGAGAGTATTACTCCCACGTTGTATGGTGTGTCGGTACCTTGTTTGCCGGCACTCCCCGAGAAGGTGACAATCGGCATTCCAAAAGTGTTTGGGAACAGTTTGGCAATCTCCTCCTGGTCCCGTACCGATTGTGTTGCGGCTCCCTCCTGAATTTTCACGTTACCCTTCAATCCTTCGGGCATCTTGGGCTCATAAGCGGCCCTCGCAATTTGTAAAGCGCTTTTTGTCATTAGAATAAATTTTATGATGTTGATTACCTATTTTCTGTGGAGTATGATTTGAAGCATCAAAAATAGCACTTTTTGTTGGTTTAAACGAACAATTTCGCCATCTTTACCATTTATATCATTATTCTCACAGCAGTATTTATCGATGAATGCCAAAAACGAACTAGGTAACATGGACATTGAAGCCATTGAGGCTTTGTATCAGAAATATAAGGAATCACCCGAGGCGGTAGAAGAAAGTTTTCGATTTTTCTTTCAGGGATTTGATTTGGCTGTTGCTCATTATCCCACAAAACCTGGGATGACGAATGAGTTGAACGGACATTCACCCAAGGAGATTGCCGTGATGCGATTGATCAATGGATATCGGCGGCGTGGCCATCTCTTCACCAAAACCAATCCTGTGCGTACCCGCCGCAGTTATTCCCCCACACTGGACATCGAAAATTTCGATCTCTCGGAGAGCGACCTCGATACCTTGTTCGAAGCTGGCAAGGAGGTAGGTCTGGGCAGGACAACCCTACGCAACATCATTGCATGTCTGGAAACCACTTACTGCAAATCGATAGGGGTGGAATATCGCTACATGACCAAGCCGGAAGTCGTGCAGTGGTTGCAGGTGAGGATGGAGAGCTGCCGGAACAGCGAGACATTCACGAAGGAGGCGAAACTGCAGATCCTTGACCGACTGATTGAAGCGTCCGGTTTCGAGGATTATCTGCACAAGAAGTTTGTCGGTCAGAAACGTTTTTCACTTGAAGGTTCCGAGTCAATCATCCCGGCTCTTTCAGCGATGATTGCTCATGCGGGTCCCTACGACGTGAATGAAATGGTATTGGGAATGGCTCACCGGGGACGGCTCAATGTGCTGACCAACATCATGAAGAAACCCTACTCGCAGGTGTTCCGCGAGTTCAACGCCCAAAACTATGAGGAGGAGATCAAGTATGGTGATGTGAAGTACCACCTAGGGTACAACAATACCATCGACTATGAGGGGCGCACCATCTCCATCAGTCTAGCTCCCAATCCGTCTCACCTGGAGACTGTCGGACCTGTGGTGCAGGGCATTTCACGTGCCAAGCTGGAGAATGAACATGATTTCACCGATGATGCCGTACTGCCCATTCTGGTGCACGGTGATGCCGCTATTGCCGGTCAGGGAGTGGTCTATGAAACCATTCAGTTTTCAAAGCTGCAGGGCTACAAGACAGGTGGTACCATCCACATCGTGATCAACAACCAGGTTGGATTCACTACGAGCTATCTGCAGGGGCGTTCCAGCACATACTGTACCGACGTTGCCAAGGTGACACAGTCGCCAGTGTTCCACGTGAATGGTGATGACATTGAGGCAATGGTCTATGTAGCGAAGCTGGCACTTGAGTTCCGTCAGATGTTCAACATCGATGTCTTCATCGACCTGCTCTCTTATCGCAAGTATGGTCACAATGAGGGTGATGAGCCTCGTTTCACGCAGCCGGAGTTGTATGACATCATCGCAAAGCATAAGAATCCACGTGATATATATGCTGAGAAACTGATTGGGGAGGGGGTGATTACACGGGAAGCATTCAATGAACGTGTGGATGCTTTTCACCAGAGACTTGAGGAGGATTATGAAGCATCACTTTCTACCAATCGGCTTAACCTGCAACCGTTCTTTGCCAGCAAATACGAGGGAATCCGTATGCCGGAGGCGGCTGATTTCGATCAGACGACAGATACCCGAATCACGAAGGAGCTCTTCCTGCGATTGGCAGAACGGATTACCTCCCTTCCTGCAGATAAGAAATTTTTCAACAAGACCGTGCGTCTGTTTGCCCAGCGTGCTGCCATGATCAGTGAAGACAAGTACGACTGGGCCATGGGTGAGTTGATGGCATATGCCTCTCTGGCATGGGAGAAGCATACGGTAAGGCTGAGTGGACAGGACTCCGAAAGAGGTACCTTCTCACACCGTCATGCCGAGATTATTACCGAAGACGGCAAAGAAAAATATTTCCCTCTCAAAAACCTGGGGGGGGACCAGGCAGCCGTACGTGTTTACAATTCACCACTCAACGAGTATGGGATCCTTGGATTTGAATATGGCTACGCGCTGGCACATCCTGACGGACTCACCATCTGGGAAGCTCAGTTTGGTGACTTTTACAACGTGGGACAAGTGATCGTGGACCAATACATTGCTGCCGCCCAGGAGAAGTGGGGCATCAAGTCGGGTCTGGTGATGCTGCTGCCCCATGGCTATGAGGGACAGGGCGCCGAGCACTCAAGCGGCCGCATGGAGCGGTTTCTGACTCTTTGCGCCAATCTCAACCTGCAGGTGGTGAACTGCACCACTCCTGCCAACCTTTTCCATGTGTTGAGGCGTCAGCTCCATCGCGATATCCGAGTGCCGCTGATTGTTTTCACACCCAAGAGCCTGCTCCGTCATCCGGAGTGTGTCTCTTCCATTGATGAGTTCACCGAAGGGAGCTTCCAGGAGGTTATTGGGGATCATCTTTCAGGTGATCGCTCGAAGGTGAAGAGGATTCTTCTCTGTAGCGGTAAAATTTACTATGAACTGGTGGCTGCAGGTCGTGAGGCGGCAAAAGAGGATGTTGCAATCATCCGGATCGAACAGCTCTATCCTTTCCCTGAGAAGCAACTGCATGAAATAATATCGCGCTATCCCTCAGATGTTGAATTGGTATGGGTACAAGAGGAGCCGCTTAACATGGGTGCTGCCTCTTTTGTGAAGCAGCAGATGGGCGACTGCCATCTACGGCTTATTGGGCGGGCTGCCAGCGGTGTTACTGCCGAAGGGCTGACGGCGCAGCACAAGATCAACCAGCATGTGATCATTCAACAGGCTATTGACACCTCAATCCATTGAGGTAGTTTCATCTCAAAATCAACTTCATTCAATCCATCTCAATTAAAGAATAATGGCACAAGTAGAGATCAAAATACCAAGTCCCGGAGAATCGATCACTCATGTAGAACTGACGCGCTGGCTGGTAGCCGACGGGTCTATAGTTAGGAAAAACAGCGAGATTGCCGAACTGGAATCGGAAAAGGCAACCCTGATGCTGATTGCTGATGAAAGCGGAAAAATTACTTTCAACGCTCCTGAGGGGGAGATGCTGGAGGTGGGTGCGGTTGCCTGCGTGATTGATACCTCTGTAGCTCCGGAAGAGACTACAGTCGCAGAGGCATCTGAGTCAGAAGCATTGGTTGATGCTCCATCCGGAGAAAAGGTGGAGGAGGTTGTACCCCCCGAACCGGAGAAAAAGCCTGCAACCCCAGAAAAGAGTCCGACAACGCCTTCAGAGAGCACCTCTTACGACGAGGTAAAGGTGACCCCGTTGGCTGCGAAGATGATGGAGGAGAACGGCCTTTCTGTGGAGGATGTGATTCAGGGTCTCCGTCGCCTCAGGGGTGAAGATGTGGAGGCAGCGATGTCTGCCGGTAATCTTCACAATCCCGTAGGACTGCGTCAACCTGTAAGCAGGGAGAGCCGCAGAGAACGGTTGAGCTCATTGCGCCGCAAGCTGAGCGAGCGTCTGGTATCGGTGAAGAATGATACAGCCATGCTCACCACTTTCAACGAGGTCGACATGAAGCCGATAATGGATCTTCGCAAGCGTTATCAGAACAAGTTTGTAGAGAAGC